>NZ_CP008985.1:0-300000 GCF_000754265.1 Candidatus Palibaumannia cicadellinicola
TTGATACTCTTATACTCTATAAGACATTCGATTATTTATTATGATAGTATAATCTATACTATATTATATACAACAAGCTAGATCAGATCTATGCAAAATTAGCCCTAGGTCAGAATCTATTATGTAGGAATTCCGTGTATGCAAACAAATAGTATACTTTGGCAGGATTTAATATGATTCTTATAGATTCAACCAAACCACTTCTAACTAATACTATAGATCATGCAAGAGTGGATATAGTACTAATTGGCGGCGGAGTCATGAGCGCTACGCTTGGTACTTATCTACAAGTTCTTGCACCAAGCTGGACTGTTTATATGTACGAATGCTTAGAAAATACGGCTGAAGAAAGTTCTAATTGCTGGAATAACGCTGGTACTGGACACGCTGCTTTCTGTGAGCTTAACTATACTCCACTACAATTAGATGGTTCAATAAATATATCAAAAGCGATATCTATCAACGAATCTTTTGAAGTTTCACGCCAGTTTTGGGCATATTTAGTAAAAAATCAACTTCTAAACAATCCACCATCTTTTATTAATAATGTGCCGCATATCAGCTTAGTCTGGGGCCATGAAAATATTCACTTTTTGCACAAACGTTTTGATGCACTACAGAGTAGTACTCTATTCCGTGGAATGGAATACTCTGAAGATCATCAACAAATTCGTCAATGGGCGCCACTAGTTATGGATGGCCGTGATAAATGCCAAAAAGTAGCAGCGACACGTATGGTAATGGGTACAGATGTAAATTTTGGCGAAATTACCAAACAACTATTAACCTCATTACAGCGTAATCCTAATTTTCATCTATATCTCAAACAAAATGTAATAGATATTAAACGTAACAGAGATAATACCTGGACCATATACGTTGCTCATGGTAACGATCGTAGTTATCAAACAACGGTTGACGCTAATTATGTTTTTATTGGATGTGGAGGAGCATCATTAAATCTATTACAAAAATCTGGCATTGCTGAAGTGAATGGTTATGCTGGTTTTCCAGTGGGAGGAAAATTTCTAGTATCTACTAACCCTACTATAGTTAGAAGTTATAAAGCAAAAGTATATGGCAAAGCTTCCGTAGGAGCACCACCGATATCAGTTCCACATCTAGATACTCGTATTATTAATGGTAATTTAATGCTTTTTTTTGGCCCATTTGCTACTTTTAGTAGTAAATTTATGAATCATGGTTCATGGCTAGATTTATTTCATTCACTAACTCGCAAGAACATGTTACCAATGTTACATGTTGGCATCAATAATTTTCAGCTAGTGAAATACCTAATCGAACAGCTCATAATGTCAGAAAAAAATAGACTAAGTGCCTTACGTGAATATTATCCGCAAGCTCAGTTAAAAGACTGGACCTTGATCCAAGCAGGTAAGCGAGTTCAAATAATACAAAAAGATACTAAAAACGGTGGTATTCTACAATTTGGTACCAAAGTTATTAGCACTCAAGATAGAACGCTATCGGCATTATTAGGAGCATCACCTGGAGCCTCTACCGCAGCATATATTATGCTAGACTTGTTAAGTCTTATGTTTAAAAAACAAGCGAATAGTCAGGACTGGCAACGAAAACTTAAGGAGATCATTCCATCTTATGGTCAAGCATTAAATGGTAATATCAGATTAACAAATTATATCCACCGCTATACCTCTGAAGTTCTTAAACTTACCTATATTCAAACATAAATATTATAATTTTATAAAAATAAATAATATAAATAGATATTCGACTACAGCTGACAGCCAGTGAAAAATATTCTTTTAACAGGAAGGTAACTTTCGCATTAGTACTACAATGATAATAAATCAGCTTCAATCTCAAATTTTATTAATTGTATTTGAGATGATTTATCTTAGTAATCAGTCAATACAAATAATATATTCAACAGATTTTAGTCTGATTAAATTGAATTTTTTAATACATGTCGATGAATTATAAAGATAGTGATAAATTATGGATGTACCGTGCTCTAGAGCTTGCAGAACGTGCCGAAGCTCAAGGCGAAGTACCAGTAGGCGCAGTACTAGTTTTACAAGGTAAAAAAATAGGTGAAGGTTATAATAGTTCTATAACTTATCAAGATCCTACTGCTCATGCGGAAATAATAGCACTACGGGAAGGTGGTCGAACAATAGGCAATTACCGTCTTTCTAATGTAGTCATGTATGTTACTCTAGAGCCTTGTATAATGTGCGCTGGCGCAATAATTCACGCACGTGTTAGTAGGGTAGTTTTTGGTGCACAAGATGCTAAAAATAGCATAGGTATCACAGGATCTAGTATTCTCAACAACCGCATTAAACTTTGCTCAGGTGTGCTCGAAGAAGCTTGTTCCTTACAATTAAAAGATTTTTTTCATAGTAAACGAGCACAAAATTAAAGATAAATATATATCTAATTTAATACTTAGTATTAACTTACATTAAATGAGTAGACTACTTTATATTAAAAGTAGTCGTGATTTTCGACTGAGTTTTCTTTTTTTTATATTATACAATAGTAGAAACTAGATAGTTACCTATTAAAAAAAAGAGAGAGCTTTTGTTATGGAAATCTTACGTGGTTTACCTGCTTTATCAAGATTTCGTATTAATCAGCTGCTATCGAGCTGCAAAACAAACAGCTTACTAGTAGATGATATTTATACTGAATATATTTACTTTGCTGACTTTCACAAGACTTTAAATCCAGACGAGTATCATCTTTTACAAAAAATATTAAAATGTATTCCTTATGTAACTTCTATATATTATCAACAAAAGCATCTTATATTAGTTACACCGCGTATTGGTACTATTTCTCCATGGTCTTCGAAAGCAACTGAAATTGTCCATAATTGTGGATTACAGCAGGTAAAACGTATTGAACGTGGTCTAGCATTTTGGATCAAAGCACCACAACTAAATGATGAGCAATGGCAACAATTAAGAATACTGCTACATGATCGTATGATAGAAACTGTGTTTGAAACGATGGAACAGACAGAACAGTTATTTGCTCAGCATAAATTAGAGCAGTTTCAGCTTATAGACATACTTGGCGTTGGCCAGGCGGCTTTAGAAGAAGCAAATAACATATTTGGCCTTGCTCTAGCGCAAGAAACTATTAACTATCTATTTCAGACATTTACTCGTATAGGACGTAATATCAGCGATGTAGAGCTTTATATGTTTGCACAGGCTAATTCAGAACACTGTCGACACAATATTTTTAATGCTAAATGGGTGATTGATGGTCAGCAGCAACAAAAGTCACTCTTTGAGATGATAAAGTTTACTTTGACTAAAACTCCAGATTATGTGCTATCTGCTTATAAAGATAATGCAGCAGTTATAGAAGGATCTATGATCGGTCGTTTCTTCACTGATGTGCGAACAAGGTTCTATACTTATCATCAGGAAGTAACACACCTTATAATGAAGGTGGAAACCCATAATCATCCTACGGCTATTTCACCATGGCCAGGAGCAGCAACCGGTATAGGAGGGGAAATACGTGATGAAGGTGCTACTGGACGCGGCGCCAAACCAAAAGCTGGCTTAGTAGGATTTTCTGTCTCTAACTTACGAATACCAGGATTTGAACAACCGTGGGAAGGTAATTTTCAGCGCCCAGACCATATCGTGAACGCACTAGAAATAATAATAGATGCACCATTAGGGGGTGCAGCATTCAATAATGAATTCGGTCGGCCAGTAATTACAGGTTATTTCCGTACCTATGAAGAGTTAGTTGATAGTCATAACGGCGTTGAGCTACGTGGTTATCACAAACCAATTATGCTAGCCGGAGGAATCGGTAATATACGTAACCAACATGTACATAAAAGTAAGATTAATGTCAACGCAAAGTTAATTGTGCTAGGTGGTGCCGCGATGAATATTGGTTTAGGCGGCAGTGCAGCGTCATCTATGGTCTTAGGTCAGTCTGATTCCTATCTGGATTTTGCTTCGGTACAGCGTGATAATCCAGAAATGCAGCGTAGATGCCAGGAAGTCATCGATCATTGTTGGCAACTAGGAGATCAAAATCCGATATTATTTATCCATGATGTTGGCGCTGGGGGTCTTGCTAATGCTATGTTAGAACTCATTAAAGATGGTAAGTGCGGTGGTAATTTTCAGTTACGTGCTATCCCTAACGATGAGTTAAGTATGAGCCCGCTAAAAATCTGGTGTAATGAATCCCAAGAACGCTATGTGATAGCAGTAGTGCCAGAGCAGTTAGCAATCTTAGAAGCTATCTGCCGCCGTGAACGGGCACCTTTCGCTGTGATTGGTGAGGCTACAGATACTTTACATTTAAGTCTTCATGACGACTATTTTAGTATGAGACTTATCGATCTACCGCTAGACATATTGCTTGGTAAAATGCCAAAGATGATACGTAATGTGATTAGCCAACAAGCAAATGGACATGTACTAGACCGTAACAAAATCACACTAGTAGAAGCAGTCAAACGTGTGTTACATCTACCGGTAGTTGCAGAAAAAACTTTCCTAATTACTATTTGCGATCGTAGCATTACAGGTATGGTCGCGCGCGATCAAATGGTAGGACCATGGCAAATTCCTGTTGCTGATTGTGCAGTTACTACCGCGAGTTTTGATAGCTATTATGGTGAGGTTATGTCCATAGGAGAACGCGCGCCAGTAGCTTTATTAAACTTTACTGCTTCCGCTAAGCTAGCGGTAGCAGAAGCACTAACTAATTTAGCCGCTACTTATATCGGTGATATTAAACGAGTCAAACTATCTGCTAACTGGATGGCAGCTGCTGGTCATCCAGGTGAAGATGCCGGCCTATACGCAGCCGTCAAAACGATCAGTGAAGAACTTTGTCCTGCGCTAGGGCTAACTATTCCAGTTGGTAAAGATTCTATGTCTATGAAAACTCGTTGGCAACATGGTGCTAAATTATATGAGATGACAGCACCGCTATCGCTTGTGATTACTGCTTTTGCTAAGGTTGAAGATGTTCGTGCTACCGTTACACCACAGTTGCAAATAGATCACGATAATCTTTTGCTACTAATAGATTTAGGTGCAGGTCATCAAGCTTTAGGTGCAACTGCGTTAACGCAGGTTTATCGTAAACTGGGCAATGATACTGCTGATGTTCGTAACATTAAACAATTAGCTAATTTTTTCCAATGTATACAGCAATTAGTAGCTACTGGTAATTTACTAGCCTATCACGATCGATCAGATGGCGGTTTGTTAGTTACGCTAGCAGAAATGGCGTTTGCTGGGCACTGCGGTATTGACGTAGATATTGCTGCACTCGGTGAAGATCACCTAGCAGCACTTTTCAACGAAGAGCTAGGTGCTGTAATCCAGATCGCTGTTGCAAATTTAGATACAGTGGTTCAAATTTTCGCGCAGCAAGGGCTTTCGGAATGTTTGTATATTCTCGGTGCCGCAAGTTCTGGAAATAGTTTTATTATTAGAAATAGTACCAGCATATTATATAGCGAAAAACGGACTATGCTACGTACTTGGTGGGGAGAAACAAGTTGGCAGATACAACGTTTACGAGATAATCCAGAGAGTGCAGATCAAGAGCACGTTGCACGTCAAGATCAGAATGATCCTGGTCTCAACATTAAACTTAGCTTTAATCCGGACGAAGACATCGCTGCACCTTATATTGCTAAAGGAGTACTACCGCAAATTGCAGTACTACGTGAACAGGGTGTAAACTCTCATGTCGAAATGGCTGCAGCATTCCATCGCGCTGGCTTTCATGCTATAGACGTACATATGAGTGATTTAATGTCACGATCCCTAAATTTACAGGGTTTTCATATGTTAGTAGCATGTGGTGGTTTTTCGTACGGTGATGTACTAGGCTCCGGAGAAGGATGGGCTAATTCTATTTTGTTCAACTCTTGGTTGCGCGATGAATTTGAAGCATTTTTTTATCGTCCGCATACCCTTGCGCTTGGAGTATGTAACGGATGTCAAATGATGTCTCATCTCCGTGAATTAATCCCAGGGGTAAAACTTTGGCCACATTTTATTCGTAATAAATCCGAACGTTTCGAATCTCGTTTTAGTTTAGTTGAAGTAACTAATAGTCCATCTCTTTTATTACAAGATATGGTTGGTTCTCGTCTCCCAATTGCTATTTCACACGGCGAAGGACTAGTAAAAGTACATAATCATGAACATTTAACGAAAATAGAACAAATGAAATTAGTAGCATTACGTTATGTTAATAATTATGGTAAGGTCACAGAGAATTATCCTGCTAATCCTAATGGTTCGCCGAATGGTATTACTGCGATTACAAGTATAAGTGGTCGTGTCACACTAATGATGCCGCACCCAGAACGTGTATTTCGTACTGTAAGTAACTCTTGGCATCCTTATGAGTGGGGCGAAGATAGTCCTTGGATGCGTCTTTTCCGCAATGCACGTAAGCAAATAGGATAATAAAACTCAAGTAGACCCTATTCGGCAGAAATATGTTATATATGTATTACTAGTACTAATATTACGATATTTGATTACCATAGTTGTGAGGAGAACAAATGTTAAAACGTGATATAAAGATTGCTAATTACGATGCAGATTTATGGTGGGCAATGGAGCAAGAAGTTATACGTCAGGAAGAACATATCGAATTGATTGCATCTGAAAACTATACTAGCCCGCGGGTAATGCAAGCACAAGGTTCCTTACTAACTAATAAATACGCTGAAGGTTATCCTAGTAAGCGTTACTACGGTGGTTGTGCATTCGTGGATATAGTAGAAAAATTAGCTATAGAACGTGCTAAAGCATTATTTAGTGCTGATTATGCTAATGTACAACCACATTCTGGTTCACAAGCTAATTTTGCTGTCTATACAACATTATTACAGCCGGGCGATACAGTACTAGGGATGAATCTTTCCCACGGCGGTCACTTAACTCACGGCTCACCTGTAAACTTTTCCGGAAAAATGTATAACGTTATCTCTTATGGTGTTGATAAAAATGGTTATATTAACTACGATCAGCTAACTGAACTAGCGATGACACATAAGCCCAAAATGATTATCGGCGGTTTTTCTGCTTATTCTCGTGTGGTTAATTGGGCTAGAATGCGACAAATTGCTGATAGTATTAGTGCTTTTTTCTTTGTTGATATGGCGCATGTTGCCGGCCTTGTAGCTGCTGGTGTTTATCCTAATCCAGTGCCTTATGCCGATGTAGTAACTACTACAACACATAAAACCCTAGCTGGTCCCCGCGGCGGATTGATTATCGCTCAAGGCGGTAGTGAGGAAATGTATAATAAGCTTAATTCAGCAGTGTTCCCTGGTGCGCAAGGCGGTCCAATGATGCATGTAATAGCAGGAAAAGCAGTCGCACTAAAAGAAGCTATGGAGCCAGAATTTAAAAAATATCAGCAACAGGTAATAATAAATGCCAAAGTAATGGTTAATATTTTTTTGAATCGTGGTTTTAACGTAGTATCTGGTGGTACGGATAACCACCTCTTTTTACTAAATTTAGTTGATAAAAATATCACCGGTAAAGAGGCTGATTTAGCTCTAGGTCGTGCTAATATTACTGTTAATAAGAACAGTGTTCCAAATGATCCAAAAAGCCCATTTATAACATCTGGTATTCGTATTGGGACTCCGGCTGTGACCCGCCGTGGTTTAAATGAAACAGATGTACATAATTTAGCTAGCTGGATATGTGATGTGCTAGAAAATATTAATAACGAATCTGTGATTCAGTCTACTAAGAAAAAAGTGCTGGATATCTGCGCTCGCTATCCAGTCTATGCGTAAGCGTAGCTTAATTTTACATTAGGGATTAAGCATAGATTTTACTACACGCGGATTACCAGCAACAACATTCCCAGAAAGTAGATGATTATTTTCACCTGTGAAGTCGGTCACTAAGCCGCCTGCTTCTCGCACCAGCAACTCACCGCTGGTGACATCCCACTGCTTTAAGCCTATTTGAAAGCAGCCATCTACTCTACCGGCAGCAATATAAGCTAGATCTAGTGCCGCTGATCCTGTACATCGAAAATCTACGGACTGTACGAATAATTTACTTAGTAAAGTCATATAATTCATAAAATGTTGTTTTTGTTTTAAAGGAAAATTAATAGCTAGAATAGTATTCTCTAGATCTTTCATAATACCACAACGTAGGCGATAGCCGTTCATCTGAGAACCTTGCCCACGGGTAGCACTAAATAGTTCATTACGTATCGGATCGTAGACTACGGCTACTTCAGTATGGCTTTTTACACGTACTGCGATGGAAACAGCAATATGAGGAATACGGTTAATAAAGTTATCAATCCCATCCATAGAATGAATAATCCATTGGATATCGTGAGTCGTGCCAAGTAGTGCTCCGTATTTTTGACTGATAACTGTATGCTGAGGATAATACTTACGGATGATTTCAATTATCAAACGTTCTGCTTCGTGGTTAACCTGAATTAAAAAGTCATTCTTACTTTTGTGATTCGCTTCAAAAGTATCAGGTTTTTCATAATTTTTCGCGATAAAATTACCTGCTTTTCGCGCTGCGCGAATAGTGATATTCAGCATAGGATGCATGTTTGTCGTCCAATAAAAATAGTTGAAAACAAACCTAACATATGTAAAAAAATAAAATTATTCAGTATCAGATTTATCATGACAGTAGTAAAATATCTATACTAGTTATTAGTTTGTATTAATATCTAATTACATAGCACAATAAGTATTCAAATTAGGTACCACTCATACGCTAGCAACGCTACTACAGAATAGAGTATTATTTGATGTTGCATAATTAGTAAACAACAAATAATAAATATTACTGATAAAAATCATAGGAATATGATACTCCCTATTTGTAATTTTTATAGTACTTGGAGTTAATTAATCATGAAATTACCGGTCTATCTAGACTATGCTGCCACTACTCCGGTCGACCAAAGAGTGGCAGAAAAGATGATATCTTATCTCACTATAGACGGTATTTTCGGCAACCCTGCTTCTCGCTCTCATCGCTATGGTTGGTTAGCTGAAGAAGCCGTTGATATTGCTCGTAATCATATTGCAGCTATGATTGGAGCTGATTCTCGCGAAATTATTTTTACTTCTGGTGCTACTGAGTCAAATAATCTAGCTATAAAAGGAGTTGCCCAAGCTAGCCATGATAAAGGTCGTCATATTATTACTAGTTTGACTGAACACAAAGCGGTTCTAGATACTTGCAAGTATCTAGAACAACATGGATACAGTGTAACCTGGTTGTTACCTGATAAACATGGCTTAATTTCGCTACAACAACTTAGTGATGCTCTACGAGATGATACTATCCTAGTGTCCCTAATGCATGTTAATAATGAAATAGGTATTATTCAGAATATCGCTGCGTTTGGACAAATATGCCAAAATAATGATATTATATTCCATGTAGATGCTACCCAGAGTATAGGTAAACTACCGATAGATGTGACAGTACTTCCTGTCGATTTAATGTCATTCAGTAGTCATAAACTATATGGTCCTAAAGGTATTGGTTGCTTATATATTAGTCGTAAACGCAGGGTACGTATTGATGCACAAATTCATGGTGGAGGGCATGAACGTGGAATGCGTTCAGGTACTTTACCAGTGCATCAGATTGTTGGTATGGGAGAAGCTTATCGGATTGCGAAAAAAGAAATGGCTAATGATATGTTACGTTTACGAGTATTACGTGACCGCTTATGGGAAGGTTTACAACAGATAGAAGGTGTAACAGTAAACGGAGATTTAGCACACTGTGTTGCTACATTACTTAATGTAAGCATTAGCCATGTAGACGGTGAATCACTAATTATGGTTTTAAATGATCTGGCTGTTTCATCAGGTTCTGCTTGTACTTATTCTAATTTTGAATCATCCTATGTACTACGTGCAATAGGTCTCAATGATGAACTATCCCATAGTTCAATCCGCTTCTCTCTAGGACGTTTTACCACAAAAGAAGAGATAGATTACGCTATTAAAAAAACTCAGCGTGCTATTATTTGTCAGCGTGCCATTGCGCGGAATATCTGATTCAAAAAAAAATAATAAAAATAATTCAGGATAAAAATTATATGACTATAGAACGCACGCTTTCTATCATCAAACCTAATGCTGTTGCTAAGAATATCATAGGTGCCATAATTAATCGCTTTGAAAGCGCCGGTCTAAATATTGTAGGCATGAAAATGCTACAGCTAACCCGCAAGCAGGCCGAAGGTTTTTATAGTCAGCACAAAAATAAACCTTTTTTCGAATGTCTAATTAATTTTATGATTTCTGGTCCTATAGTAGTACAAATACTAGAAGGTAAAAATGCTATACGTTGTAACCGTGATATAATGGGAGCAACTAACCCAGTTGATGCTCTAGCCGGTACTTTACGATCAGACTATGCTGATAGCATCATAGAAAATGCAGTCCATGGTTCTGAAACAGCAGCTGCTGCCATTTGTGAAATCGCTTATTTTTTTACGATAAGTGAAGTTTGTGTACGTATGCTTTAATCAAAGACTCACTTTAATATTTGATTACATTCATAATAATATATTAGTTATTTTGGTTATCATTAAGCCTGATGTGTTTTTAATTTTGACTATTAGTGAATATAAATTATCCTTAACATTTTGTGGCAAATAATATGTTTATGAATAATTATTCTAATATTTAATCTTATTTTAGGCAATACTTTAATTAATATTAGTATTAGTAATAATTTTCAGTTACATACGTTAATACTCTTCAGATAAGTATTGAGTTAAAAGTCATGCATGATTCTATACCTATTCACCGTCGTAAATCGAAACGTATTTATGTTGGTAATGTACCAATAGGCGATGGAGCGCCAATTACGGTACAGTCTATGACGAATACTAATACCATTGACGTTGCAGCTACGGTGAAACAGATTCAAGCCTTAGAACGCGTTGGAGTAGATATTGTTCGTATATCCGTACCGACTATGAATGCTGCAGAAAAAGTGAAACAGATTAAGGAACAAATTAATGTTCCTTTAATTGCAGATATACATTTTGACTATCGTATAGCACTTAAAGTAGCTGAATATGGAGTAGATTGCCTACGTATTAACCCTGGTAATATTGGCAATGAAAATCGTATCCGCTCAGTAGTAGATTGTGCTCGTTACAATAACATTCCTATCCGGATTGGTATTAACGCTGGTTCTATTGAGCGTGATCTACAAGCTAAGTACGGTCAGCCTACTCCAGAAGTACTACTAGAATCAGCTTTACGTAACATAGATATTCTAGATAAACTTAATTTCGACCAATTTAAAGTTAGTGTAAAAGCCTCTGATGTATTCCTTGCAGTACAGTCTTACCGCCTGCTTGCCTCGCAGATTGATCAACCATTGCATCTTGGTATTACTGAAGCTGGTAGTGCGCGTAGCGGCGCAGTTAAATCTGCTATCGGATTAGGATTATTGCTCAGTGAAGGTATAGGTGATACTTTACGTATTTCTTTAGCTACAGATCCTATAGAAGAAGTAAAAGTAGGATTTGACATCCTTAAGTCCCTTAGAATCCGTGCAAGAGGCATTAACTTTATAGCTTGTCCGACCTGTTCTCGTCAGGAATTTGATGTCATCGGTACAGTTAACACCTTAGAACAACGGCTAGAAGATATTGTTACTCCGATGGATGTCTCGATTATTGGTTGCGTAGTCAATGGTCCGGGGGAAGCACTCATGTCAACGATCGGAGTAACTGGAGGACATAATACAAGCGGTTTTTACGAAGACGGTGTTCGACAGCATTATCGTTTGGATAACGAATTCATTATTGATCAGCTTGAAGCTCGTATCCGTGCGAAAGCGATGATACTAAATGATAACAATAAAATTGCAATTAATCTAATTGATAAATAATCTAGGAATATAAATCTTCGATATGGTTAAAAGAATACAAGTCATTCGTGGTATGAACGACTATTTGCCTGAAGAGACTATATTCTGGCAGCATCTCGAAAACTTATTAAAACAAGTGCTCGTCAGTTATGGTTACCGTGAAATTCGTCTGCCAATTATTGAGCAAACTTTGTTATTTAAACGTGCTATCGGTAAAGTAACAGATGTCGTAGAAAAAGAAATGTATAGCTTCGAAGACCGGAATGGCGATCACCTTACCCTACGTCCAGAAGGTACGGCTAGTTGTGTACGCGCTGGTATAGAACATGGTTTATTATACAACAATATAGAACAACGCTTGTGGTATATTGGTCCAATGTTCCGACATGAACGGCCACAGAAAGGCCGCTATCGTCAATTTCATCAGTTGGGCGCTGAGGTATTCGGCCAGCAAGGTCCTGATATTGATGCCGAATTAATTATGCTCACTATGCGATGGTGGCAAACATTAGGTATAAGCGAACACGTAAGACTAGAACTAAATTCTATCGGTTCTTTAGATAATCGTGCTCGTTACCGTAAAGCGCTGGTAACATTTTTAGTACAACATCAGAAACATCTTGATGAAAACTGTCGTAGCCGTATGCATACTAATCCTATGCGTATACTTGATACTAAGAATACTAATATTCAGAGATTGCTTAACGATGCACCTGTTTTAGCCGACTATCTTGACGATAATGCTTGTACACACTTTTCTGGTCTATGTAAATTTTTAGACATAGCAGGAATTAATTATACTATTAATCCGCGTTTAGTACGCGGCTTAGATTACTATAACGACACGGTATTCGAATGGGTTACAAATAATTTAGGTTCCCAGGGAACTCTTTGTGCCGGGGGTCGTTATGATAGATTGGTAGAGCAACTTGGGGGACGTGCTACACCAGCTATTGGAATAGCTATAGGACTTGACCGTTTAGTACTACTAATGCAAGGATTAAATCCTGGCTTTTCAGTAAAATCACGGGTAGATGCTTATCTAGTAGCTGTAGGTGAAAATATACAGTTTGCTGCAATGCTACTAGCAGAAAGAGTGCGTGATGCATTACCTTTCTTACGTCTCATGATAAATTGCGGAGGTGGTAGTTTTAAAAAGCAGTTTGGGCGCGCAGACAAATACGGCGCCCGCATAGCTTTAGTTCTAGGCGAAAGCGAAGCAGCAGCACAGGAAGTCATTCTCAAAGATCTTACGACCGGTAATCAAGAAACCTTAGCACAGAGTGATGTTGCTGCTCGTATAGCCTTTTTTATTCCACACCGTAACTTAATCTAGTAAACCATAATTCAATAGATGGTAACCTAGATGCCCCGCCATCTATATCACATGGTCGTAATAAAACACTATTGATAAGTTCATTACAGTAGTATCTATCTAGTAAATCTAAAATAAGTCAGTCGCTCAAATTTTATTACTTTAGTTATAGCTATTCTAGGAAGTGATAAAATATATATAGACAAGGCAAAAAGAGCATAGTTTATATGTTTGAAACTACTCATGATAAATATGACGAGGAATATGACAATGATACCAGTTGTTGCGTTAGTCGGGCATCCTAATGTAGGTAAATCTACTTTATTTAATCGATTAACACACACGCGTGATGCGCTAGTTGCCAATTTTCCAGGGCTGACGCGTGACCGAAAGTATGGTCATGCTAAATGGCAAGGTTACAAATTTATCGTGATCGATACCGCAGGTATCAGTGGCGCTAAAGAAGGAGTAGCAATCCATATGACTAAACAATCGCTAATAGCGATGGAAGAAGCAGATGTTATACTATTTATAGTAGATGGTAGAATCGGGTTGATACCAGACGATCAAAACATTGTAATGCATCTACGTAAGCGGCAAAAACCAACGTTCGTAGTAGTAAATAAAATTGACGGCATCGATACAATTAAAGCTATAGGAGACTTTTACTCTCTTAATATGGGAAACATTTTTCCCATTGCTGCATTGCATGGACGCGGTATTAATATTTTGTTAAAAGCCGTTATATTGCCCCTAGTGCAAAAAAATCTTCTGACAAAAGATATGATTCTAGCAAAAAGAGAACACATATATTCGCCATTGCTACCAATTAAGCTTGCAATCGTTGGTAGTCCTAATGTTGGTAAATCCACGCTCATTAACCGTATTATCGGTGAAGAGCGTGTGGTGGTATTCAATATACCAGGCACTACCCGTGATAGTATCTATATTCCTATGATTCGTGCTGAGCGTGAATATGTACTGATAGATACCGCTGGGTTACGTAAGCGTAGCAAGGTAACCGAAACAGTAGAAAAATTCTCGGTTATAAAAACTCTGCAGGCTATAGAAGACTCTCATGTAGTACTATTGGTAATAGACGCTTGTAAAGGTATTTCTGATCAAGAATTATCGCTACTAAGTTTTATTATTAATAGTGGCCGCGCGCTAGTAATTGCTGTAAACAAATGGGATGGTTTATCTATTGATCTACGTAATCAAGTAAAAGATACCTTAGATCAGCGCTTGAGCTTTATAGACTTTGCTCGAGTACACTTTATTTCTGCGCTGTATGGTAACAACATCGATAATATATTTAATTCGGTAAACGAAGCCTATCGTTGCTCAACTAAGCGTATCAGTACTGCACAACTGACTCGTATTATGCGCATAGCAGTTAACGAACATCAACCACCTCTGGTACGTGGTCATAGGGTGAAACCTAAGTATGCACACCCTGGTGGGTATAACCCACCAATTGTAGTAATCCATGGTAACCAAGTGACAGATCTGCCTAGCTCATATAAACGTTATCTGATAAATTATTTCCGTCGTTCATTAAAAATTATGGGTACACCTATTCGTATTCAGTTCAATGAGCCAGCTAATCCATTCGTTGATAGTCGTCATCAGTTAGGGCAAAAAAAATTAAATCATCATCTGATTAGTAATCTTAAATCAAACCCATAACTAACCAAATAAAAAATCGATGTTCGTTGGATATAACATACGCTTTTCCACTCTAGAGGTTTTTTGATGAAAAATATCAATCCTAGTAATACCACGGCCTGGAAAGACCTACAACAACATTTCGATAGTATAAAAGAAGTACATATCAGAGATCTATTTGCGCAAGATCCACAACGTTTTACTACTTTCTCAGCTATGTTCGATAATCAAATGTTAGTAGATTACTCAAAAAATCGTATTACAACTGAGACACTATACCTACTACTCGCACTAGCCAAAGAATGCGATTTACAAGGCGCTATTTCTTCGATGTTTCGTGGTGAGAAGATCAATCGTACTGAGGATCGTGCAGTACTACACATTGCGCTACGTAATCGTAGTAAGAAAATCATTCGAATGAATGGTAAGGATGTGATGCCGGAAGTAAATGCGGTATTAACTAAAATGAAACAATTTTGTTGTAAGATTATTAGTGGTGAATGGAAAGGTTATACTGGAAAAGCTATAACCGATATTGTGAATATTGGAATAGGTGGCTCTGATCTAGGTCCATATATGGTAACTGAAGCGCTGCGACCTTATAAAAATCATCTCAATATGCATTTTGTGTCTAATGTTGATGGGACACATATTACGGAAACAGTTAAATTGTTAGATCCCGCAACGACTTTGTTCTTGGTCGCATCTAAAACATTTCTTACCCAAGAAACTATGACAAATGCTCATAGCGCACGCGATTGGTTTCTTAAAAAAACAGGTCATGAGCAGTATATTGCGCAACATTTTGCTGCCTTATCGATCAATGTTAACGCAGTAGCTAAATTTGGTATCGACATTAACAATATGTTTGAATTATGGGACTGGGTAGGTGGGCGCTATTCTTTATGGTCGGCTATTGGTCTTTCTATTGCGTTATCGCTAGGTTTTTCAAATTTTGAACAGCTACTCAGCGGTGCATATGCTATGGACTACCACTTTGAGCAAACTCCGCTGCAGCATAATTTGCCAGTACTACTGGCACTCATCGGTATCTGGTATAATAATTTTTTTGGTACCGAAACAGAAGCAATCCTACCTTATGATCAATATATGCACCGTTTTGCTGCTTATTTCCAGCAAGGAAATATGGAGTCTAATGGAAAATACGTTGATCGTAATGGTCAAGTTGTTAACTATCAGACTGGACCAATCATCTGGGGTGAACCGGGTACAAACGGTCAACATGCTTTTTACCAATTGTTTCACCAAGGTACTAAGATGATTCCCTGCGATTTTATTGCACCAGTCATTAGTCATAATGCATTGGGAGATCATCACTCAAAGTTACTGTCTAATTTTTTCGCACAGACCGAAGCATTAGCTTTTGGTAAATCACGCCAAGCAGTAGAAGAAGAATTACGTACGGTTGGTAAAACTTCAGAACAGATGCGGTATATTACGCCATTTAAGGTATGTGAAGGTAATCGACCAACTAATTCTATTTTACTAAAAAAAATTACTCCTTATAGTATTGGAGCATTAATTGCATTATATGAACACAAGATTTTTACTCAGGGTGCCATACTCAATATTTATACTTTTGATCAATGGGGCGTAGAATTAGGTAAACAACTTGCTAAACGTATTATGTCAGAATTAGAGGATGATAATACAGTGCTATCCCATGATAGTTCTACTAACGGTTTAATAGACTGCTACAAATCTTGGCGCTATTAAATGAAATAAAAATACTGTAACTGTCGCTAGATTTAGTTAACGCTAAATTAATCTAATATTATTACTAACTATTGTAGTTTGAAACGATAGTAAATAATTTTGTACGATCTATTAATAAAGTCTATTCCCAGGCATTATGGTGATAATGCACATCAAAAAAACAAAGTTATACGCAGCTTACTCTAATTAGATTAGATCATTTGATTAGTAATCTACCTTTACAAAATAATATGGTTTTACTGCATGCAAAACTACGAGTTAATAACTATTTGACATGCAGTATGGTCCAGAATCAAGGAGATGACTATGCATCTTTATTTACAGCATCATTATCAAATCATTGGGTATGCAAAAGAAATTCCTGCAATATTTCTTCACAAAATGTTCTCACTAGGTATGTTACCAGGTAGTTCGTTCCAGGTAATACGTTTTGCACCGTTAGGAGATCCCGTACAGATTAAATTACAACGAGTACAATTAATATTACGCCAAAAAGATTTAGCACTACTATTACTAAATCATACTAATAATTAGTTTAATTTGCATATATTTTTTATTCATTACAGGTGTTATTGAATGATCACACAACGCACTGTGGCCTTAATCGGAAATCCTAACTCTGGTAAAACCACTCTCTTCAATCAACTCACTGGTGCCCACCAACGTGTCGGAAACTGGCCAGGAGTCACTGTGGAACGTAAAGAAGATTATTTTTACACTGCATCGCATCGTATTATTCTAGTTGATTTACCAGGAGTATATTCTATTACAACACTATCGCTACAAAGTTCACTAGACGAACAAATAGCCTGTAGTTATATTTTTGATGGTCAACCAGACGTACTAATTAACGTAGTAGATGCCGCTTATTTAGAGCGTAACCTATTTCTGACTCTACAATTAAGAGAGTTAGGAGTACCCTGTATCGTGGCGCTCAAGATGTTAGATATAGCTTATCGCCAAAATATTACTATTGACATTCCAAAGCTAGAACAGCAGCTTGGTTGCCAGGTTGTATCACTAATCTCCAACTGTAATGATGGCATCACTAAACTAAAAACATTGTTAGAGAATCCTATTATAACTGCACCCATTTTAGCTATAGAGTATCCAGAGGCTATTTGTCAAGCAATTCATAAGATAGAATCACTATTACCAGCTGCAAGTTCCTTGCCTCATCCGCCGCGCTGGCTAGCGCTGCATATATTGGAAGGTGATATATATAGTTCCGCTCTAATCAAAGCTCCTAAATTGATTGATAGTTTACATGTCACACTACAGCAAGAAGCTCCGCTACTCATTGCAGATGCTCGATATGGCGTTGTTATTACTATCTGCGAACAAGTTAGTAACGGTCACCTTATTACTACGAATAATCGTGTTACTACTAGCTTAGATGCAATATTGCTCAATCGTTGGTTAGGAATACCACTGTTTTTTTTAGTAATATATCTAATGTTTATACTCACAATAAAACTAGGTGGTTCACTACAGCCACTATTTGAGGCGGTGTCAAAGATTATTGTGATAGAAAGTACTCAATTGCTTAGTTATCAGTTGCATGCACCACGATGGCTAACACTATTACTGATACAGGGTATTGGTGGTGGTATCAACACCTTGCTACCTTTGATTCCGCAGATCAGTCTGATGTATTTTTGCCTATCGTTTTTAGAAAATTCGGGCTACATGGCTCGTACTGCTTTTGTGATAGATAAGCTAATGCAATATCTAGGCCTACCAGGAAAATCTTTTGTACCTCTAATTATTGGTTTTGGCTGTAATATACCAGCAGTTATGGGGGCACGTACCCTAAATGTTCACCGAGATCGTCTTATGACAATAATGATGGCACCTTTTATGTCATGTGGCGCTAGACTTACTATTTTTACTATTTTCGCATCAATATTTTTTAGCAATAATGGTGCAACTCTAGTCTTCTCTCTCTATATGCTAGGCATTATAGTAGCGATATTTACCGGACTTATGCTGAAATATGTTTTCATGTACGATGAGAGAATTCCATTTATTATGGAACTACCAGTTTATCACATGCCTCATATGAAACATCTATTACTACAAACTTGGCAACTATTGAAAAATTTTATGCGGCGCACTAGTAAAGTTATTGTACTAGCTAGTGTGATTATTAGTCCCCTAGATAGCTTTACACTACATGGGCATCTAGCGGATAATGTTCATAATTCAATACTAGCTTCGATTAGTAAAAAAATTACGCCTCTACTGAAACCGATTGGTGTACAGGAAGAAAACTGGCAGGCGACTATTGCTCTTATGAGTGGAGCAATAGCTAAAGAGATGGTGGTAAGTACGCTTAATACCCTCTACACTTTCGAGCAAATGACACTGGTACATACACCATTTGAGTTTAATAAGTTTAATTTCTTGGCAACTTTATCCAACGGTTTAGCAGATACTTGGCAAAACATACAAGATACTTTTTGTATAAATAGTTTATATCACCAGATAGAAGTAAAAACTAGTAAAAACGACCAAAAAATAATGATGAACTACAACTCAATGAGTATGATGAGTCGCAAGTTTGGTAGCGCTACCGCAGCCTACAGTTACCTAATTTTTGTTTTGTTATATGTACCTTGCGTCTCGGTTCTAGGAGTAATAGCCCATGAGAGCAATATAAGCTGGATGATATTAGCTGCATTATGGGGGTGTAATATAGCTTACTCTTTAGCTACATTATTTTACCAAATCGCTACGTTTAGCTATCATTATTTTTACAGTATGATAGCAATCATGTTAGTTTTAAGCATGAATTGCTTATTAATAATAGTACTTTATAATTTACGTCATCATTTTAATAAATCATAAATGTTATGTCAAAATTATTACAAATTCGTGACACGCTAGTCTTACTCGACCAAGCAGATGCGCGTACTTTAAGCTTGCTACTAAATATTCCTAAAACCATGACCCAAGCAATATTAGAAATATTAGAAATAAGAGGACAAATCGAGAAAGTAAGCAATAACACTATTAAAACTTGTGAGGATTGTAGTCATAATTGTAATTTGCCTTATTATCGGTTACGGTCACCAAAAAGTTAATCAAGTTAAAGCTGTGGTCCAGCGCTATGTAATCCCTGTACTTGTACTGCAAACATTTTAGTTAATTGATTAAAATTATCGATAAAACTTTGAGCGAGATCGCTCGCTTTTTTCTGCCATTCAGCTTGATTGACATAAGTCATACGTGGATCGAGAAGAGTACTATTGATACCAACTAGATTTTGAGGTATAGTTAGATTAAAAATTGGTAGGTTTATTTTTGGCGCCTCATTAATCTTTCTGCTTAATATCGCATTGATAATTATCCGGGTATCTGTAATAGATATACGATTACCACTGCCATTCCAACCCGTATTTACTAAGTAAGCACTAGTACCAACAGCCTCCATCCTCTTAGCTAGCATAGCCGCATATATCGTCGGATGCAGTGATAAAAAAGCTGCTGCAAAACAAGCGGAGAATGTGGGAATCGGTGCCATTACACCACGTTCAGTACCAGATAACTTTGCGGTAAAACCAGATAAGAAATAATATTGTGCTTGTTCTGCCGTTAAAGTTGCTACTGGTGGTAACACACCGAAGGCGTCGGCTGTCAGAAAAATTACCGTCGAAGCATGGCTAGCATACGATACTGGTTTGACAATATTTTCGATATGATAAATTGGGTAGGATACACGTGTATTTTCAGTTTTACTACTGTCATTGTAATCTACTGAACCATCAATTCGTACTACTACGTTTTCTAACAGCGCATCACGTCGGATGGCCTGAAAAATATCTGGCTCTGCCTCTGCATTTAAGTGCATAGTTTTAGCATAGCAGCCACCTTCTAAATTAAAAATACCATTATCGTCCCAACCATGTTCATCGTCGCCAATAAGGCGTCGTTTAGAATCATGAGAGAGTGTAGTTTTGCCTGTGCCTGATAGGCCGAAGAAAAGTGCTACATCATCATTTGCACCAACATTAGCCGAACAATGCATCGATGCTATGCCTTTCAGTGGCAATTTATAGTTCATCACCGAAAATATGCCTTTTTTCATTTCGCCTCCGTACCAAGTACCACCAATCAGCTGCATTCCTTCGGTTAAATTAAAAGCAATAAAATTTTCTGAATGCATACCTTGTTCGCGCCAATTAGGGTTAGTACATTTGGCCCCGTTTAGTACCACAAAGTCAGGTTCAAAAACTTTGAGATCTGTTTCATTTGGACGGATAAACATATTTTTTACGAAATGTGCCTGCCAAGCAACTTCAGTGATGAAGCGCACCCGTAATCTATTGTCTTCCTTAGCGCCGCAAAATACATCAATAATAAATAAACGCTTGCTGCTTAGCTGCTTACCTACCAATATCTTGAGATGTTCCCAGGTATCTTGGCTAATAGGATGATTATCATTATCGTTCTGATCATCTGACCACCATAATTTATGGCTGGTATTTTTATCCCGTACTAAATATTTATCAAACGGTGATCGACCAGTAAAAATACCAGTATTTACCGCTACTGCGCCTGAGCTAGTAACAGTACAGCGCTCAAAACCAGTTAAGTACTGGTTAGTCTCTTCGACAAATAACTGCTCAAAACTAGGATTATATATTATTTCACAGCAGTCTGTAATTCCATAACTAATTAAGTTTAACTGCTGTAGATTCATCTTTTTACTTACCATATTAATATTGTTTTTAAGATACTAGAATTTTTTTCTGAACTAAATTACCTGAATGTTTCTAACAAGGTAATTTTTAGAGAAGTAGTTAATTATAAACCGTGCTGATGCAACTAGCATCTAGCTTGGTACGACCTATAATAAGCTTATTCTATAATAAATTATTGTTCTATTTTGTTTTTTTCCACTTGAAATAAGCCGCTGCTTTATTAGTTATTAATAATAGATTGTGCTGATAGCTTGCAGCACAATCTATTATTAACGCACAATGTAGAGAAACTCTATTTGGTAACTCTATTCTATTTTACGGAACTTTTATGGATAACATATTGCACAAACCAAAAATCAACTATGTAGAGACCGTAGCTAGGTCACGTCTATTTACTATTGAATCAGTTAATTTGGAGTTTAGTAATGGTGTTTGTAGAGTATACGAACGAATGCAGCCATCAGATCGTGAATCGGTAATGATAGTACCAGTCATAGATGATCACCTTTTGCTAATTCGTGAGTATGGTGTTGGTATTGAGGACTATGAGCTTAGCTTTCCAAAAGGACTCATCGATGCCGGCGAAGAAATTATGGAAGCTGCAAATCGTGAACTTATGGAAGAAGCTGGCTACGGTGCACAGAATTTCACATTTCTCCATAGCTTAACTATAGCGCCTTCTTATTTATCTAGTAAAATGAATATTGTGGTAGCCCAAAAGCTTTATCCACAAAAGCGGCAAGGCGATGAGCCAGAAACGTTGCCACTAGTTCGCTGGCCAGTATCACATATGTTAGCATTACTAAATGAAATAGATTTTTGTGAGGCACGTAATATCAGCGCGCTGTTTCTTGCCCACGCTTGGTTAAGATAGATGACGAGCCAATCAAAAATACAATAGTATAATTTTATATTAGAAATAGAGTTAGCTATCCTTATCTTTTGCATAATTTATGTAACTATAGCCTATAAACTATATCAAATTATTTATAGTTCATATACTATGTTTTTAATACGTTTGATTTGTTTTACATCAGCTGATCTATTGCAGCAATAAAAATTACTAGTAATTCTGGCAATCCTTAATTTAAGATAGCCATCTAGAAGTTAATACATCTATAACTGTGGCTCGGGTAGATAACATGATGCGTATTATCATTATCAAAGTATCGGTAAATAACTGATACTATCCCCAGCGCTATGCCGTCATAATCTCTATCTCAACCGTCTCTAAAGGTAAAAAGATCAATGGCTAAGCACTTATTTACATCGGAATCTGTTTCCGAAGGGCATCCTGATAAAATAGCGGATCAGATTTCTGACGCAGTGTTAGACGCTATCTTAGCACAAGATTTGAAAGCACGCGTTGCTTGTGAAACTTATGTTAAAACCGGTATGGTGCTGGTTGGTGGCGAAATAACCACCAGTGCTTGGATTGATATCGAAGAACTAACCCGCAATACCATCCGTGAGATTGGTTACACTCATTCAGATATGAAATTTGACGCTAACTCCTGCGCGGTTTTGAGTCTAATTAGTAAACAGTCGCCAGATATTAATCAGGGTATTGATCGTACTGATCCAATAGAACAGGGAGCGGGGGACCAGGGTTTGATGTTTGGTTACGCTACTAATGAAACAGATGTACTGATGCCAGCACCTATTACCTACGCTCATCGTCTTGTAGCGCGTCAGTCTCAGGTCCGTAAAAATGGTACCCTACCTTGGCTACGTCCAGATGCTAAAAGCCAAGTTACTTTTGCTTATGACAAAGGTAAAGTTATTGGTATCGATACCGTAGTACTTTCCACCCAACACGTAGAAAATATTGCGTTACCAAACTTACAAGAAGCGGTCATGGAAGAGATAATCAAACCTGTATTACCAGCTGAGTGGCTTTCTGCACAAACAAAATTTTTTATCAACCCAACTGGCCGTTTTGTCATCGGTGGCCCAATGGGTGATTGTGGCCTGACTGGTCGTAAAATTATCGTAGATACCTACGGTGGTATGGCTCGTCACGGTGGAGGCGCATTTTCCGGCAAAGATCCATCTAAAGTAGACCGTTCTGCCGCCTATGCAGCGCGTTATGTGGCAAAAAATATTGTGGCAGCAGGACTTGCAGAAAAATGTGAAATTCAGGTATCTTATGCAATTGGCGTCGCAGAACCTACTTCTCTTACCATCGAGACGTTCGGTACTGAAAAAATTCCAGCTAATAATCTAACTGCCTTAGTACATGAGTTTTTTGATTTGCGTCCTTATAGCTTAATCAGGATGCTTAATTTATTACAACCTATCTACCGTGAAACTGCAACTTATGGTCATTTTGGTCGTGAGCATTTTCCGTGGGAAAAGACTGACAAAGCAATACTATTGCGCGATGCAGCAACTTAAATAAGAAATAGTTGTAACTTTGTATTACGATTAACATCGAAATATTAAATAATAAATGTACGAGCCCGTACATATGGTAAATGTGCATAAGCATGTTGACGAGCTGACTTAATAAATGCTTCGGTCATTGGTTGATGCTGTTCACCATCACGTACTGCGGCATAGAGACGACTCCATAATCCTTCCCCCAGTGAGATAGTATCAATAAGACCTTGGCGCTCAAAACTTTCTACCACCCAGTGGGGTAATGCAGCAATACCCATATGTGCGGATACCATTTGAATTAATAGTAGAGTATTATCAACGGTTTTAAAGACTGGACTTATACCAGCGGGCTGCAGAAACTTACGCCAAATATCCATACGGCTACGCTGCACCGGATAAATAAGAAGTGTTTCCTCGCATAAATCATGGGGAGTAATAGCTAATTTATGAGCTAAATAATGAGTAGGTGCCAATACCAATCGAACTTCGTAATCAAATATTGGCGCGTAGTACAAACCACTGCGTGCTAAAATATCTGATGTTAGCACTAAATCTAATTTACCTTGTTGTAGCGCTGGTTGTGGATCAAAGGTAACGCCGGAGCGAAAATCCATTAGTACTTGTGGCCATTTTTCGTTAAATTTTGCTAGAGCTGGAGTAAGCCACTGAATACAGCTATGACACTCAATCGCCAAACGTATTGTGGTCTGATGTGGCTGCTGACAAGTCTGCAGCGCCTGTTGTACTTGTGGTAATATTTGTTCTGCAAGCTGCAGTAATATGTCACCCTGTGTAGTAAAACGTAGCGGCTGGCTTTTACGCACGAACAAACGAAAACCTAGGCGATGTTCGAGATCGCTAAATTGATGTGATAACGCTGATTGAGTTTGGTGAATTTGCGCTGCCGCAGCAGCCAACGAACCGCTATTACGCAACACCTGCAGAGTTCGAAGATGTTTTAGTTCGATCATGAGAGTGTTTCATCTAGAAGTGAATAATTTGCGCTTGTACACTCTACAGTACACCGTAATTATAGGAGTGTAAACATCTGGACGTCTTAATTGGAGAAGCTAATGGTAATTTTGAGTCATACACTAGGTTTTCCTCGCATCGGCTTGCACCGTGAATTAAAAAAAGCGCAGGAAAGTTATTGGAATGGTCATATAAATCAGCAACAGTTGCTTAACATAGGTCAAGAGCTTCGTGCACGTCACTGGCAACAGCAGAAAGATGCCGGGATAGATATACTACCAGTAGGTGATTTCGCCTGGTATGATCATGTGCTAACTACTAGCTTAATGCTAGATAATGTACCAGTACGTCACCGTAACGGCGATGAGCCAAATGATATTGATACCTTGTACCGCATTGGTCGTGGTAGCGCACCAACTGGGAAACCAGCAGTAGCTGCTGAAATGACTAAATGGTTTAATACTAACTATCATTATATAGTGCCAGAATTTACTGTGGGTCAAACATTTAACCTGGGTTGGACTCAGTTGCTAGAAGAAGTTGATGAGGCTCTAGCATTAGGCTACCGCGTTAAGCCAGTACTCCTTGGGCCAGTTAGTTACTTATGGTTAGGTAAAGTAAAAGGAACAAATTTTGACCGCCTATCGCTACTATCGGCACTATTACCAGTTTATCAGCAAGTATTAGTCGAACTTGCTAAACGTGGCGTAGACTGGGTACAGATCGACGAGCCAGCGTTAATACTAGAACTACCACCAGCATGGTGCTACGCTTACCATAGTGCCTATGAACATCTACAAGGATATACGAAACTATTACTAACTACTTATTTCGACAGCATCGCGCATCATCTGGAGATCATCACTACGCTATCGGTACAGGGGCTGCATGTTGATCTGATTGCTGGTGGCGATGACCTTAAAGCTTTACATCACCATCTACCATTAGACTGGGTGCTATCAGCTGGAGTAATAAACGGTCGCAATGTATGGCGTGCTAATCTACAAAGCTGGTTTGAGCAACTACGTTCATTAGTTGGTCAGCGAGAACTCTGGGTTAGCTCTTCTTGCTCACTTTTGCATAGTCCAATAGATTTAAGCATTGAGACTTCTATGGATAAGGAAGTTAAAAGTTGGTTTGCCTTTGCAATACAAAAATGTGCGGAACTAGGCTTACTACGTAGTGCGCTAAATCAGCAGGATCAGATTGAACAGCAAACTAAATTAGCTAATTACAGCGCGCCGATCCGCGCGCGTCAGGAATCAAAACAAGTTACAAATCCGCAAGTTCAAGCTAGGCTGGAGCAAATCACCAACGCTGATAGTCAGCGCCAGCAGCATTATGCTGACCGTATAAAAGTTCAGCGTACGCGATTTAACTTACCGATATTACCTACAACAACTATCGGTTCTTTCCCGCAAACCTCCGCAATCCGTAACTTACGTCTTAATTTTAAGAATGGACGCTTAGATGATGATAGTTATCGAATAGGTATTCGTGATCATATTAAGCAAGCTATTACTGAGCAGGATTTATTAGGTCTCGATGTTTTAGTACACGGAGAGGCCGAGCGTAACGATATGGTAGAATATTTTGGTGAGCATTTAGATGGCTTTATTTTTACCCAGAATGGTTGGGTCCAGAGTTACGGCTCCCGTTGTGTTAAGCCACCGATTATTGTCGGTGATATTAGTCGTCCACAGCCAATGACAGTAGAATGGGCGAGCTATGCTCAATCTTTAACTAAGAAACCTGTAAAAGGTATGCTAACTGGACCAGTCACGATTCTATGTTGGTCGTTTCCGCGCGAGGATATTAGTCGTCAAACTATAGCTAGACAGATAGCTTTAGCGTTGCGTGACGAAGTCATAGATCTCGAGCAGGCTGGAATAGGCATCATTCAAATTGATGAGCCAGCTTTACGCGAAGGATTGCCATTGAAACATTCTACCTGGCACGAGTATCTTAAATGGGCCGTAGAAGCATTCCGTCTGACCGCTGCAGTTGCTAAAAATCATACTCAGATCCATACCCATATGTGCTATAGCGAATTTAACGATATCATGGATTCTATTGCGGCGCTGGATGCTGATGTCATAACGATTGAAACCTCTCGTTCAGATATGGAGTTGCTTAAAATATTTAATAAGTTTCATTATCCTAATGATATTGGACCTGGGGTATATGATATTCATTCGCCTAACATACCAAGCGATGCTTCGATAATTAAGCTGTTGCGCAAAGCAGTAGAAAGTATACCAGTAGAACGTTTATGGGTTAACCCAGACTGTGGCTTAAAAACCCGCACTTGGTCAGAAACCCGTCAAGCTCTAGCAAATATGGTAACTGCAGCACGTAAACTGCGCGAAGAAAAGCTGTAACAATGCAAACGTACTACAAGTATACAGGTAATATACTAGTATTTTTTGGTAGATTAGGTTTGGTTTAATCTCTTACTAGTTTTTATTTTAGTTATATAATAGATGCTAAACAGGTAGCTAGTCTATAGATGAACATAGCTAGTTATCTGTTACTAGCACTGTAGTTTTGTTTCATACCCAATTATCAACTATAATAGTTTTAACCCGCAAGGTTAATAGCTTCTTTCATTTTTCGCATCTTCTTAATTAGTGCCTAACGAATTATAACCCACTACTAGAAACAAAGGTCTTAAGTAAACGCGGAATCAGCATATGATCACGTAAACGGTTATGGTAGGTGCGGTGCATACAATATTAACCCAAAATACTTGCTGGGAAAAACTCATGTATTTAATAATATTTTACAACGTGGGGAGCGCCCTGCTAGGCATGCTTAGCGGCTGGTTAATCACTCGTATTCAATATGATAAAAAACATCTCAAACGCCAGGCTGAATGGTCTCATCTGGCACAGACGTTACAGATGACTCATCAACAACAGGCACTAGAGCTTCGTGCACGTGAGCAGCTTGAGCAAAAGTTATACAACGGCGAACGAACTTTACATCAATTATATAGCAAGCTTGCAGCCGCAGAAGAACGTCTTAGCTCCTTAGATCATTTTCGTAATGATTGTACACAACTCAGTCAGGAACTACGTGTGCTGCAGGAAAAAAATAGTATTCTGAAAGCAGAGCTACGGGAAGTCACTATTCGTTTGGAAGAAACTCAGTTAGCAGCTGAAGATAAGCAACGTCTGCTTATTAATAGCGAACAACGGCTATCATCACAGTTCGAAAATCTAGCTCACCGTATTTTTGAACAAAACGGACGCCAAGTTAATGAACAGAACCGGCAAAGTCTTGACCAACTGCTGATTCCTCTGCGCGAACAATTAGATGGTTTCCGCCGACAAATGCAGGACAGCTTTAGCAATGAAGCGCGGGAACGCCATACTTTAGCCCATGAGATTAGTAATTTGCAGCAACTACATATACATATGACTCAAGAAGCAGTAAACCTAACCAAAGCTCTAAAAGGCGATAATAGAGTACAGGGAAATTGGGGAGAAATAGTTCTAAGTAGGGTTTTGGAAGCGTCTGGTCTTCGGGAAGGACACGAATTTCATACTCAAGTCAATATTCAGCACGGCGATGAACAACGATTACAGCCAGATGTGGTAGTACGACTACCACAGGGTAAGGATGTTGTCATTGACGCGAAAATGTCGTTAGTGGCTTATGAACGCTATTTTAATAGCGACAATGAAGCAGATCGTAAGTTAGCACTTACTGATCATGTAAATTCATTACGCACCCATATGAAACGGCTAGGCCGAAAAGATTATCAACGATTGCTTGGTTTACGATCGTTAGATTATGTTTTGATGTTTATACCAGTTGAGCCTGCTTTTATGGTCGCTATTAATCAGCATCCTGAACTTATTAGCGAAGCTTTAGCGCATAATATTATGCTAGTTAGTCCTACTACGTTATTAGTAGCACTGCGTACCATAAATAATTTATGGCGTTACGAACACCAAAGCAGGAATGCCCAGCATATTGCAGATCGCGCTACACGACTATACGATAAATTTCGTCTTTTTGTCGATGATATGAATACTATAGGCCAAAGTTTAGAGAAAGCACAAGCAAGTTATCGGCTCGCGATGAAAAAATTAGCTTATGGTCGTGGTAATATGATCAGTCAAGCAGAAGGATTTCGTACTCTAGGGGTTGAGATTCAGCGTCCTATAGCACCAGTATCAGCCTCTATCCTAGATGGACATATTATTTTCACTGAACAACCAGACGATACTACATTGCACGATGAACTACCATTAAGAGAGTAGCACTCTACCATAGGACTTTGACTACGTATCTGTTACACTTATCGCCTAAAATCATTAGGGAGTAAGACTGACTAGGACTAAAAACATGGTAAATGAAAATAAGGGTGAAACTACCCATTTTGGTTTCCGTACCGTAACCAAAAAACAAAAAACGTTGATGGTTGCAGATGTTTTTAACTCAGTAGCGACAAACTATGACTTGATGAACGATTTAATGTCGTTTGGTATTCACCGTCTCTGGAAACGGTTCGCCATAGAATGTAGCGGTATACGTCGCAGACAAAAAGTCTTAGATCTTGCTGGCGGTACTGGCGATATCACTGCTAAGTTTTCTCGTTTGGTCGGGGACCAAGGTAAAGTAGTATTAGTTGATATTAATGATTCTATGCTTAAAGCTGCACGAGATAAGTTACGTAATCATGGTGTGCTCGGTAATATCAGCTATATACAAGCTAATGCTGAATTATTACCTTTTAGTAACAATATATTCGACTGTATCACGATATCGTTTGGACTACGTAACGTAACGGAAAAAGAACAGGCTCTACGCTCAATGTACCGAGTACTAAAACCAGGCGGATGCTTATTAATCCTAGAATTCTCTAGACCTCTATTCAAGCCACTAAAAAAAGTGTATGATTTTTACTCTTTTCATATTCTGCCTAAGATAGGCCAGTTAATAACCAGCGATGCTAGTAGCTATCGCTATCTAGTGGAATCTATCCGTATGCATCCCGATCAAGAAAAACTAAAATCTATGATGCATAATGCCGGTTTCGATAATATCGAGTACTTTAATATGACTGGTGGGATTGTAGCGCTACACCGCGGTTATAAATTCTAATTTTTAACTAAATATGCTTTTAAAACAATTCATAAGTGCGGTGCTAGAAACCTTGCTTAAGCACTTACTTTTTCTGTTCCAAAATCAGCCTATGTCAGCCAAATATCAGTGTCTGAAAGGAAAAGTTTTGAGACTTCAATTAGCCGAATTAGATACACCGATTATTTTAATATTTAGTGAACAACAAGTTGATGTTCTCAACGCTTGGAATGATATAGCTGACTGTACGATCGATACTAATATAACTACGTTACTGTTTTTAGATTATAGTAATCATCAGCATGTAACGCAGTTTCTGAAACTTACACAAGGCGATCAGCAAATATTGCAGCAATTCGTTACATTACTAAAAATAGTAGGATGGGATCCTGCTGAGCTTTTAGTGCCCTGGCTAGGCGATATTGTTACAGAAGTTATTCTACGTTATTTCATACATCAGGTCTATGGTATCAAGCAACAACTGCGTACTTTCCAAGACCGAATCACTTTTGCAATTACTGATGAGTGGCGTATAGCACCCTCGTCGCTAGAATTAACGTTTTTTAACCAAAAAGTTAATGAGGTGACTCTAGCAGTAGAGCAATTAGCAGCTTGTTTGGACAAACTATAGGGAGTCTAGCCTATGCTTTTAGGAGAGATTTACCGCCTTTATTTTATTATCAGAGTAATGCTTAGCTACGGACTAGATGAGCTCATGCCAGTAACTAGGTTAACTTTACCACTACGAATCGGACGCCGATTATTCTTTTGGATACCTAACTTGCATGTTGAACGGGCGCTAGGTGAACGCCTGCGTCTTGCTCTACAAGAGCTTGGGCCAGTATGGATTAAGTTAGGGCAAATGCTCTCTACCCGTCGTGATTTTTTGGCACCATCAATCGCAGATCAGCTAGCTATGTTACAAGATAGGGTGCAGCCTTTTCATGGTGCATTAGCGCGTAAGCATATCGAATGTTCCATGGGAGAATCGTTAGAAATGTGGTTCGAAGACTTTGAACCAGATCCGCTTGCTTCGGCTTCTATAGCGCAGGTACATACAGCTAAGTTGAAAAACAATGGTAAAGAGGTGGTCATCAAAGTAATTCGCCCGGACATTATGCCAATTATTCAAGCTGACGTGCGTCTCATGTACAGATTAGCACGTTGGGTGCCACGTTTATTACCAGGAAGTAGACGTTTGCGTCCGATGGAAGTTGTGTTGGAGTACGAGAAAAAGTTATTAGATGAACTAAATTTACTACGCGAAGCAGCTAACTCCATTCAATTACGGCGTAACTTCGCTAAAAGTTCAATGTTGTATATACCAGAAGTATATCCTGATTATTGTAGTGAAAATATAATGGTCATGGAGCGTATTTATGGCATACCAGTCAACGATATAGTGGCTTTGAAAAAGCAAGGTACTAACATGAAGCTTTTAGCGGAGCGAGGAGTACAAATATTTTTTACCCAAGTATTTCGTGATAGTTTTTTTCACGGCGATATGCATCCAGGTAATATTTTCGTCAGTTATGAGCATCCGGAAAATCCCCAATATATCGGTATCGACTGTGGTATCGTTGGTTCACTAAACAAAAAAGATCAACGTTATTTAGCAGAAAACTTTCTTGCCTTTTTTAACCGTGATTACCGTAAGGTTGCTGAACTACACGTCGATTCAGGCTGGGTACCACCTGAGACTAGTATTGAAGACTTTGAGTTTGCTATCCGCGCTGTTTGCGAGCTAATGTTCGAAAAACCACTAGCAGAAATATCCTTCGGTCATGTACTACTGAATTTATTTCATACGGCACGGCGTTTTAATATGGAAGTACAACCACAACTAGTGCTATTGCAAAAGACGTTGTTGTATATTGAGGGAGTAGGGCGGCAGCTTTATCCACAGCTAGATTTATGGAACACAGCCAAGCCTTTTTTAGAAGAGTGGATAGAAAATCAGGTTGGCTTATCTGCTCTATTTCGCGCTATTAAAGAGAAAGCTCCTTATTGGGTAGAGAAGTTACCTGAATTGCCAGAACTAGTTTATGATAGTTTTAAGCAGAACATAATGTTACAAAAAAGCGTCGATCGACTAACAGCAGAGCTACAAAAACAGCGCCTAAGACAAGGGCAGGCCTATTTTTTATTTAGTATGGGCGCTACCTTATTACTTATCGGTACGTTTTTACTTGCATATGATGCTAATATCGCATTAGTATCTGTCTGGCTAGTGATTTTTGGCATAGTAAGCTGGTTTTTAGGTTGGAAGCGTACCGTATAAATGAGAGATATAAATACTATCGTATCATGTATATATAGTACTATTATATCTAACTAGATAATAGTTGACTGGCAGAGCGGTATTTAAGCCTTTTTTACAATCACGGTAATACTCATTAGCGAGAGTTGATGTCCAGTGACAAATACTAGTCTTGTATCCGGACTAGTAAATAAGCACCTACCTCGTCAGATTCAATGAGTATCTCTAGATCTGTTCTTTGTCTAATAACATCAGTAGGAAAATCTACGTAGCGTGAGTGTGGCCCCAAAAAAGTTGGATCAAATCCCCTCGTTAACAACGAATATGGTCTCTGTGTGTAATACTAATAGACTCACGATAGTTTTGGTTGTCTGGTCATTTTGGGAATATTATAAAGAATCTTTATATTTAAAATGATAATAAAAATTATTCATATGTTCGGCAGTAGTGTTTTGTGATTAACGGTTATCAATCCGCAGCAACTTAATATTAAGTTGCTGCGGATAGTTAGATAATAAACGTAAGAAATAATTTTCTGTTTCTATTTTATTTTGCATAGAAAACTTTAATCGATTTTATTTTTATTGTCTAAGTATTGGCATACGAGAAAGTCATGACAAAAATATTTTCATTCCGTAATAAATTAACTGCTGGTAAATTTTGAGACACCATAATTGGCATAAATTTTTTATCTATAAATAGATATAAATTTATCAATAGATTTACATATAGTGATATTAGCGATTAAATATAAAATTTATAGTTTCCATCAGTTTGTTAAGGTTAATAACGATTAATGATAACTCAATATAAAAATCAATTGATATCTTAATTATTGTTGATCTGTTTATAAAAATATTTGTACTACAATTCATAATTGATTACTGGGCTACTAAAGTAATCTTTTTTCTGACCTATGAGACTAATGTTATGTTAGATCAACCTATAAAACAATGGTGCCAGTTAATGCGCATAGATAAACCTATCGGCTTATTATTATTATTGTGGCCAACGCTATGGGCACTGTGGTTAGCTAGTAATGGTTTCCCTCATCTTAGTACTCTCACGGTTTTTATCTTAGGGGTATTTTTTATGCGGTCTGCTGGCTGTGTGATTAATGATTTTGCCGATCGTCAGATAGACGGTTATGTAAAACGTACCCGCTGTAGACCGCTACCCAGCGGAACTGTTAGAGAAAGAGAAGCCAAACTATTATTCGTAGCATTAATTAGTGTTTCCTTGGCCCTGGTACTCACATTGAATACAATGACTATTGCCTTATCTGTAGTAGCACTAGCATTAGCATTTATTTACCCATTCATGAAACGTTATACCTACCTACCACAATTAGTGTTAGGTATAGCATTTAGTTGGTCTATTCCAATGGCGTTCATATCAGTACGTCATTGCTTACCGGTATGTTGTTGGCTGTTGTTTCTTGCAAATATTACCTGGACCATTGCCTATGATACTCAATACGCTATGGTAGATAGAGATGATGATTTACGCATCGGTGTGAAATCTACTGCTATTTTTTTTGGTCGTTTCGATAGGCTGATGATTGGGCTCTCACAAACTATTACACTATTTTTATTAGGTATAATAGGTTGGCAAATGGCGTTAGGATATCTTTTTTATATAGCATTAGTTGGGGTATCAGTGCTATTTGCTTGGCAACAAAAGTTAATGAATTGTCGTAATAGGCAGGCATATTTTCAGGCTTTTTTGAATAATAACTATGTAGGTATGCTAATATTTATCGGTATTTTACTAAGCTAACTATTACTCACTAGATGGATTTAGCGCGCTAGCAATAGTGATCCGTATATCAGGAGTAATGAGTGTATTTAATAAGCCCGCTGTCTCTTCAACTTTACCATAGCTTAAACTGACATCTCCACTATAACTAATATAACCCTCATGACGTAACGTAGTTATAAGGGTAGAAAATATAGTTTTGTCAAAAAACTCTGGTGCATTAATACTATGTGCTATCGATAACTGCTGGGCAATTATCCAACTTTTTTTTTCTAGTGTACCTCGATTGATTTGCGGATGAGCGCATAATAGCGAGAAAGTTATGGCATAACGCTGTAGTGTATCTAGCCCAATTGCTGCTAGCAATTGTAGTGTATGCGTGCACTCTGGAGCAGGATGTAGCTGTTTTTTTTGTACGTCGAATAGTCTCTGCCTATACAACTCCGCAATTAGAAGGTCGATAAAAAGTAGTAACTCCTGGTTGCTAAATCGCATAAATAGTTCTGCCTTCAACATTGGATATAAGCATAAGATATAATAATATAGTTTCTTACGACTGATACCAGGTTGGCTATTGACAATAGTTGCAACTAAAGACGGTAAAATCAATAGATGCTGAATATTATTACGATAATAAGTCATCAGTGCAGCTTGATCACTTGAGAACACAATCATATCGCTTATAATAGTAAAATTATTGAGTGCAAGTGTATGCTCTAATAGAGCTTTAGACGTAATATTTGGTACCGTCACTTCAGGTGCATAGGGAACATTACGTAATAACTCAAGATAGCACGTCAGCTGCGATAGTAATTGTGTCCGCGTTAGTGAGTATGAGCACTGACGTGAAGCTAGCAGCACGCTGGAACATAGATTCATAGCATTAACCGCTGCTGCGTTATTAATTCGTATCATGATAGTTATCGCGATATTGTCCACCGTTGGCGCTAACCAATCTGGTCTATGAGTTGATTCTATGGGATTGATATTTTCGCGCCACTGCGGAACTTTATGATTGAGCCAAGTGACTAATGACAAAGGTTCACCAAAATTTACATATCCGAGACCAAGATTGCGTAATTTACGGAATCCACATACCATCTGTATGAGTCCCTCTTTTTCTTTGACCGCCCCGTATAACTCCTTAGCGTATGTAGCTACTTCCGTTACATGCTCATAGCCAACATAGATAGGCACTAGAGTGATAGGCCGTTTACCGGCGCGTAGCATGGCTTGGAGAGTCATCGTCAGAGTACCCTTTTTGGGTTCCAGTAGTCTGCCAGTACGTGAACGACCACCTTCTAAAAAATATTCAACAGAATAACCGCGGATGAACAGCTCACCGAGATATTCGCGGAATATAGCAGAGTAAAGCTTATTACCCTTAAAAGTACGGCGGATAAAAAATGCTCCTAGCCTACGGAAGATAGGACCGACCGGCCAGAAATTTAGATTGATGCCAGCTGCGATGTGTGGTGGAACTAAACCTTGATGATACAAAACGTAGGATAGTAGCAGATAGTCCATATGACTACGGTGACAGGGTACATAAACAATTTCATGTCCTTTTTCTGCTAATTGACGAACTCGATCTACGTGATGCACATGTAAACCCTGATAAAGAAGATTCCAGGTCCAACCTAACACTCGGTCCGATAAACGTATTGCTTCATAAGAAAAGTCTGCTACTATTTCTTTGATCAATGCGCTCGCTTTTTGCTGTGCCTGCTTTACTGATATGTTTTTACTACGCGCTTCATCTTTCACTGCCTTTTGAATTGCTTGAGAAGCGAGTAACTGATTAAACAAATGATTACGAACCGGTAGGCGCGGACCCATAGCGACTAGCCGCTGACGAGCGAAGTAAATACGCGCGGCCCGCGCTAGTTTTTGGACTAGGATTTTATCCATACCATTTGTTGCGGTAGCTGTATAGCGTATTGGTATTGATAAAGGCCTAGAAAAATGAATAAAACTATCACGACCTAACCACAGCACCGTCATGAATTTCTTAAAACCATTGAACCGTAGATTTTTATGTCCTTCACGACCGGGTGAACGTCCAAACATTACTAAAACTAGAACGATTTGCACATTTAACCAAGGATTTTTGCGGTATAATTTCAGATATTCATAAAATAATGAACACACACGTGGGCTATGATGAATAAAAACATAACGCGGAAGTTTTACACCCGCTATATACAATGGTTCTAGCGGGTCTGGCAACATTTTTTTGAAACATTGCATGCGTAGAGTAAGTAGATCTACTTTTGAATTATAAGGTAACACATATATCATAGGCTGCTGTGGATCTAAGCCGGCTTCTACGAGTGAATCTGCCGGAAGAACGTGACTTCTTACTAAGAACTTAAGTAATAAATATAACAAAGTGTCGTAAATTATACGCCAATTAGACATCTTTATATTAAGCCTCTTGCTAAGGTAAAAAAAATAAAACAAAATGATAATTACCTTTAGTCATGTGTTAAAGTAGTTACTTTGGCGTCTTATCTACTCTTTCATAACGAATTAATAAACTAGATAATAAAATTATAAGTTTATTAGGTTACTGACTAGTAGTACTTATATAGACTTAATAGTTAATCAAAAAACCTACGGCATGATAGGCTTTCGCTAGAGTTATGCTAGCATTATTACGAGCTTTTTCCGCTCCTTCGCGTAGTACCTGACTCAGGTAGGTTTCGTCTGCTCGTAGCATATAATAACGTTTCTGTAATGACTCCAGCATATCTAATACTGCACTAGCTACTGCAGTTTTTAAATGTCCGTACATTTTACCTTCAAAAATCTGTTCTAATTCCGCTAAAGGAGTACTACTAACGCAGGATAGAATATTGAGTAAGTTGGAAACGCCGGGTTTTTTTATTGGATCAAAGTAGACTCTAGGTGGATTGTAAGAGTCAGTCACTGCATTATGAATCTTTTGAACTATTAATTTAGGATCTTCCAACAAGGTTATTACGTGATTGCTGTTCTCATATGATTTAGACATTTTTTTAGTAGGCTCTAGCAATGACATGATACGAGCACCTAAATTAGAAATTAATGGCTCTGGCACGGTAAAAATTTCGCTATATAAAGTGTTAAAACGCTTAGCAAGATTGCGAATCAGTTCAATATGCTGTTTTTGATCTTCACCTACCGGTACTTTATTAGCTTGATATAAAAGAATATCAGAGGCCATAAGTACGGGATAGGTAAATAGCCCGGTGTTGATATTATCCGCATAACGAGTAGATTTCTCTTTAAACTGCGTCATACGGCTAAGTTCTCCAAAATAAGTATAGCAGTTCAATAGCCAGCTTAACTGGCTATGTTCTGGTACATGGGATTGAAGAAATACCGTACTTTTATTCGGATCAATACCACAAGCTAGATATAGTGCAAGAAAATCAAGCGATATTTTACGTAGTTGTTGTGCATCCTGTCGGACCGTAATCGCGTGTAAATCTACGATACAATAAAAGCATTCGTAATCATCTTGTATACTCACCCACTGACGTAAGGCACCAATATAGTTACCAATAGTCAACTCTCCTGACGGCTGCGCACCGCTAAAGACAATTGGCTTAATTATTTTACGCTTAATTATCATAGGTATGCGAATGGCTTCTTAGCCTCAATTCATATCGTATCATTTAATACTTCCTGACATATCAGCTTATAAAATCATCAAAGATATCAATTAACTCCTCACGACCAACGCTATCTCCTGACGCATCGCGTGAATTACTGCCTGGTAATCATGCTGGCTAAAAATAGCTGAACCAACTACAAAAATATCTGCACCTGCAGTAGCAATGGTACCTATGTTTTCTACCTTAACGCCACCATCTACCTCTAGGCGAATATTTCGATGAATTTGATCAATAATTTTACGTGCTTGTCGTATTTTTGCTAGTGTAGAGGGAAGAAAAGATTGACCACCGAAACCTGGATTTACTGCCATTAACAAGATTATGTCAATTTTATCCAGTACATATTCTAAATAATGAAGTGATGTGGCAGGATTGAATACAAGTCCAGCTTTACAACCTTGCTCTTTAATTAGCTGTAAAGAGCGATCGATATGTTCAGATGCTTCTGGATGGAAAGTTATATAGTTAGCGCCGGCAGCAGCAAAATCAGTAATTAAGCCATCAACTGGTTTTACCATTAAATGCACATCAATTGGTACTGTAATACCATATTGACGTAATGCTTTCAGCACCATCGGTCCCATAGTAAGGTTAGGTACATAGTGATTGTCCATAACGTCAAAATGTATCACGTCCGCACCGGCGGAGATTACTCGTGTAGTCTCCTCTCCTAAACGTGCAAAATCCGCTGAAAAAATTGATGGTGCTATCAAAAAATTTTTCATCCACATGTTACTTTATGTTATACTTATTAGTTTAAGGTAAAGTAATGCTTGCTATTTATAATTTATACTAGTACCTAGTCTAGTTTAAATTTATTAAATCTTCTGTTAATCTCTAGTAACTTAAGTGAAATTAGGTAATTCATTTGCTACGTAGGTACGTACTTCTGCACTACCAAGTGTCAACGGCAGTATTAAGCGTAATTGTCCAGCTATCACTTTCTTATCGCGTATGATGTATGGGAGATAATCCTCTAGCGACATCTCAGTCGGACCTTGGATCGGTAAACCAGCACGTAATAACAACATTCTAACTCGTTCAGCATCAGTGTTAGTCAAATAGCCGAGACTACAAGAGGTTTGTACTGCTATCATCATGCCGGCAGCTACTGCTTCACCATGCAGCCAATTGCCATAACCCATATTAGTTTCAATAGCGTGACCATAAGTATGGCCAAAATTCAGCAACACTCGTTGCCCTTTTTCGCACTCATCAGAAGCTATGATCTCTGCTTTCAACTCGCAGCATCGGCGTATACACCAAGCCAGAGTATGTTGCTCTAGCGCTCGTAACGCATCAATATTTAATTCTAGCCAAGCGAAGAGATTCGCATCAAAAACAATACCATACTTAATAACTTCTGCTAGTCCAGAAGAAAACTCTCGTCGCGGCAGTGTAGTTAAGCAATTAATATCGATTACCACAGAATTTGGCTGATAGATTGCACCGATCATATTCTTACCAAGCGGATGATTGATTGCCGTTTTACCACCGATTGATGAGTCTACCTGAGAAAGAAGAGTGGTAGGTACTTGGATTAAGCGCACGCCACGTTGATAGCTAGCTGCTGCGAAACCGGCGATATCACCTATTACACCACCGCCTAAAGCGATAATAGTGGTGTCACGATTATGATTTTTTTGCAACAATGTAGTGAAGATTTTATCTAGCATAGCTAACGATTTATACTGCTCACCGTCTGGTAGAATACACTGATCTACAATCACACCTAGTTCAGTTAATAGTTCATATAAAATACCTAGATATAGCGAAGCAAGGCAGTCACTAGTGACTACCATAGCCTTATCGCCGCGCGATAGTGGCCAGAACGATGTAGGATCATGTAATAATCCGTTAGCAATAATAATAGGATAACTACGCTCTCCTAATGTAACGCTAATTTTATCCATAGGAATATAATGATTTTTAGTGAATTAATCATTAGTTACGTTCTAGAATACTAATGATTTGGTAAGCAACAACCTTGGCACTTTGTTCATTGGTGCGAATAGTTACATCTGCAATCTCTTCGTATAAAGGATTACGTTCACGAGCTAGTGCTTCTAGTACTTCACGTGGAGGTATTTTTACTTGCAACAGTGGACGCTTCTTATCACGCTGCGTACGGAATAGTTGTTTTTCAATAGTAGTCTCTAGATAAATCACCACACCACGGGCAGAAAGGCGGTTACGTGTATCACGTGATTTGATCGATCCTCCTCCGGTAGCAAGCACGATCCCCTGTTTTTCGGTGAGTTCGTTGATAACTTTTTCTTCTCGATAACGGAAGCCATCTTCACCTTCTACGTCAAAAACCCAGCCGACATCAGCACCAGTACGTCGCTCAATTTCTTGATCAGAATCGAAAAACTCCATATTAAGCTGTTGAGCCAACTGACGACCAATAGTACTTTTACCAGCACCCATAGGCCCAACCAGAAATATATTGCGTTTCTCTACCATGTTTTTTCTTACTATTATGGTGAATTACAATCCCGCCAATCATATTAGCGGCGATACCTAAATTGAAATAAGTATGATAATAATACTCAAATTATCTCAACACTATGAATAGTTTGGCAACAGATTAAATTGCTCTTTAAATTGCTCTATTTAGTGTTATAAAGTCTATTATACTGTTAGTATTTCGATGTTGGTGACTCTTTGGTGATTACTTTAGCATGCTTCCGTTACTGGTATACTCATTTTTAATCATAGTATTTGGCTAATCAGGCGGTCAATTAGGATAGGGCGTAAACGACGAATAAGTTTACGCACCTTAACTGGATAGTCGGCGATACTTTGTAATTCTGTAAAATGAAACACTACTTGAGTGTCAGTTCGGATAAACGCTAATTCCTGTTCACGTTGGTCATACAATTGATGCTGCGGATCGTGAATTAACAGTGCATTTTCTAAATCTAATCGCCAAGAACGTGGATTAAAATTATTACCTGTTAATAACAGCCACTCATCATCTACCCACATACCCTTTACATGATAGCTATTTTCACCCTTTTTCCATAGTCTGACCATTAATTGACCATTATCTATATAGCATTGTAGCCGGTTAAGAAAGTTACGTAAGTTAATTTCATATAAATAGGGTAGCACACCTATTATTTGAAAAGGTTGATCAGCCGGAAGATAAAAATCATTGGCAGTTTTGTCGCCAATTATCACTTCAACCTGCTTACCCTGGCGCAGTTGACTAACTAAATCTCGTACGAGCCGCGCTGGCATATTAAAGTAAGGTGTACATAGTCTAATACTAGTGTTTGCTGCACAAATAAGGTTGTGAATAGTGTTATTTAATATGTTATTTTTACCTAATCCGACCAACGGTGTAATAGCTAGTTCATTTAGCGCAGCTTTGCCTTCATAGCGATAACCGGCCTCACGTAGAGACTGACGAAATAATTTCGTATAATGTTTAATTTGAAACCTTTTAGGGTGTATTGAATCATCTAGTCGGTTTACTGCTTGCGCAGTAAAAAACTGATTTTGGATATAACTAAGTAAAGACTCAGCCAATAGTGGATTACGTATAATTTGGTAACGATCATACCGATACTTATCTTTCTGATGTAAGTAAACATTATTTAGGCTAGCACCGCTATAAATAACATTATCATCGATGATAAAACCTTTCAAATGCAGTACTCCGAGCGCCTCACGCGTATTAACCGGTACTCCATACACTGGTACTTCAACACCTTGATATAATTTAGCCATATGACAATACCAGTCCGCATTAGTATAGTTAGTGTTGCTGCCAATCCGGCTACGTTGTGCCCGGTGCCAATCGACTAATACAGCTACTTCTAGATGAGGATTGATCTGCCTAGCTTGATATAGAGCATCAAGAATAACTTGACCTCCTTGGTCTTGCTCCAAATAAAGCGCTACGAGGTATATCCGATGTTTAGCTCCTGAGATAGCGTTGAGTAACGCGTTACGAAACGCTGTAGGGCTATAAAGCGTTTGTATATCGGCAGCTCTCTGAATAATTTTCGGCAGTTGTGCAAGGTATAGTTGTGCAAGGTATTGTTGATGTTTACTACTTTTAAAGTTTGAGAACATTACAGTACGTGTTTTTAATAGTATTACTTTTTATGTCGAGATATTACTGTAGATCGCTAAAATCACTCAAAGCTTTTCAATCTGATTAAAGATTAACTAGGCGGGCTTCCTTCATGTGCATTATCTTTTATTCGAAGATTCAGCTCTTTTCCCCGCCATATAATTGCCAACGAACTGACCAGTCCGATGGTGAGTAACGTCAATGGTAATAACATCAAGCATAGCATTAGTTCTTCTTCATAGTGTTGAAAAAACTTCGTTTGACCAAGCACAAAACCTAGTAATGTTAATAGCAAAACCCAGATAAAAGCGCTGATCCAGTTAAAAACTTGAAAGCGTGAGCTACTAAGGCCAGATAGTCCAGCTATGGTTGGTAGCAAAGTTCGCACAAAAGCAATGAAGCGACCTACTAACAATGCCGACAACCCATGACGATGAAACATCTGGTGGGCCCGTAAATGGTATTGTTCGGGTAGATGGGCTAGCCAGTTTTTCACGACACGATTATTTTCTAACCATGTGCCCTGTAGGTAGCTTACCCAGCTACCCAAGCTTACTGCCATCGTTAGTAGTAGTAGGGTTATGGGAAAAGTTAACGTTCCTTTAGCAATTAATACGCCTATTAAGATCAATAGACTATCACCGGGTAGAAAAGCAGCCGGTAGAATTCCGTTTTCCAAAAACAGAATGACAAATACTAGTAAATAAGTGGTCCAGACCAAGTTTGGGTCGGAAAGTGTTTTAAAATCCTGTTGCCATAATGCATGCAACAATTCCTGTATGATGTGCATTTTGCATTCTCAAAAATAATCGCATATTGTGCCGCGAACGAAACTGCAGAGATTATATTACAGAACACTGATAAACCAACTTGCATAAACTATACTTTACTATTCTACACTGGATCTCCTACCCTATGCTTTTTTTCGGTCAAAATGATTTAAATTTATGAAAAAAACGAATCAAAATTCGATACTACTAAACGACTGCACAAAAATATAATGTTATGTGTCTATGAGATGATTAATCTTATTAGTTAGGATTAAAAATCATGATAACTACTGAGATAAACCAAATTTATTTATGATCTGGTTATGCTTTATAGTAAATAGTATCAACTAGTTTGAAGTTAGTATAGCTATATTGAGATAAAAAAATATACAAGGAATATAAACATATATATGCAACCCATAAAACTAAATCTTCTATTAACAGAACAAATTAGTTCTATCTCTCTTACTAAATATCATAAGTATTTGATTTGTATTTTTATTATTGGAAACATTTTGGTATATTTTGATTTTTTTTTATTTAATTTTATTATAATTTTGTTAATGAAAGATCCAACATGGTCATTAAGCACAACACAGTGTGGATTTATTTTCTCAAGCGCTGGAGTAGGAATAATTATAGGCGCAATAGTTTTAGGTTGGTTTGCTGATAAGCATGGTAGCAAAAATTCATTTATATTATGTCTTATGATGTTAGTAACATGTACTGGATTTTCTGCTCTAACACCAGTAAATAACTGGATATATTTATCTTTTTTACGTATTTGTGTTGGTATAGCAGTTGGTGGTTTTAATGTTATTGCTATACCTTATATTCAAGAATTTTTACCGGATAAAAAACGAGGTCTATTTACTGGTATTTGTTTAGCTTTTGTACCATTAGGATTATTTGGGGGAGCTCTTACAACCCGTTATCTAGCTGATATTTTGAGCTGGAGAGAAATGTTTTCTATTAGTTATTTGCCAGTGTTATTGCTTGCTTGGATAAAGTTCATTCCTGAATCACCACGATATTTAGTTTGCAAAGGACGCTTTCAGGATGCTAGAAAAGCCTATGCATGGGTCATGAATATTCCAGAATGTAACGTGATTAATTTACCGGAATATGAATATATTCACAAATTATCTTATAAAAATATCATTAAATCTTACCCTAGAGAAATTATTATTGTTGCAGTGGGATCTTTCTGTTTTATCCTAGGATGTTTTGTTATTCAATCATGGGGGCAAATACTTCTTAATCAATGCTTTAATTTTTCAATTAATATGGTCAATACTTTATTTATGATACTTTCTTTTGGCAGTATTGTAGGCAGATTAATATCTTCATGGATTTCAGATTATATTGGACGACGTTGGACACTATTTGCTTGTGGTTTTATAGGTGCAATGGGCTGCATTATTGCAGCACTATATCAACATATTACTACCATAATGCATATTTGGGATATAAATATTATTTCTCCAGATTGGATTTTCTTTATTGGTATCTTTATAGTAATGATGTTTGGTGATGGTGCCTTTAGTATTCTCAATGTTTTTGGTGGTGAACTTTTTCCTCATCAGATACGTTCTACTTGTCTAGGGTTAGGTTATGGAGTAGGTGCTACTGCTAAAATTATTGGCCCTATTTTATTAAGCACTCTCATCGGTAGAAGTTCTGAAGATATAGTTTTACTCCCATTCCTAATATTTGCTTTTATTTTTATGCTAGGTTCTATTGTTTACTTGTTTGCTCGTGAAACTAGTAATCAATGCAATTGAATTGATTCATTAATGTATTTAATGCTTTCTATAAAATTAGAATATGCTTATGCTTTTATCAGAATCATAGTGAAGTTGACCGTTAAGCCGGGTTCTGTCGTAGACAGTCATTCATCTAGGCCAGTGCTCACGCGCTGGCTCAAGCAGCCTACCCTGGTTTGAGTACGGGCCGCACTTTTTAAACCTTTTTTTAGCCTTGCTCCAGGTGGAGTTTACCGTGCCGTGAACTGTTACCAGCCGCGCGGTGCGCTTTTACCACACCCTTTCACCCTTACCTGATCCTATATTCTATATTTCGTATAAAATATGGGCCATCGGCGGTTTGCTTTCTGTTGCACTAGTCGTGGGTTTACACCCCCCAGGCATTACCTGGCACCTTGCCCTATGGAGCCCGGACTTTCCTCTCCCCCGCTTGTTTCTCCAAAAAGCGAAGCAGCGACTGTCTGGTCAACTTCGTAACGCAGTATAAAAAGTTTTTTTGCACTTGTCATCTACGATATGTAATAACGTGGCATGATAGGAGCCTTAAGAATTTAAATTTAGATAAGTATGATCTTAGCTTATTTATATTAGCTGATATGTTATGCTCCATACCGTATCTAGTATCAGTTTCTACTGAATTAAAAATAATTTGGCCTAGATCTATAATGGGGCGCCTGTTTCGAAACATTCGCTATATAATATCATTTGATTGATTAGGTGATGAAACGTGCTAGAAAAAATCAAACTTTGTTTCACCGAAAGTATCCAAACCCATATTGCATCTGCGGAGGTATTACCCGATGTTATTGCCCACGCGGCAACTATATTAGTACAAGCATTACTTAACGGAAATAAAATATTATGCTGTGGCAACGGAACCTCAGCCGCTAACGCACAAAATTTTGCTGCGAGCATGATTAACCGTTTTGAAACTGAACGGCCTAGCCTACCTGCAATAGCGCTTAACGCGGATAATATTGTGTTGACAGCGATTGCAAATGATGGTTTATCCCAGGAAATTTACGCGAAGCAGGTTCGAGCACTAGGCCAGGCCGGGGATATTCTACTAGCTATTTCAACCGATGGTAATAGCTATGATATTATGAAAGCAGTCGAGGCTGCTGTCACTAGAGATATGACTATTGTTATTTTAACAGGCTTTGATGGCGGTGAGCTAGGAAGGCTAATTAGTAAAAAAGACATTGAAATACGCATGCCGTCACATCGCAGTGCACGTATCCACGAGATGCACATGTTGACAGTGAACTGTTTATGCGACTTGATAGATCACGCGTTATTTTCCTACCAGGACGATTAATGTTAATTAATCATATTTTACTACTATTGTGTACTTGCCTAATATTGCCTGGATGTGTAGGTACCGTTGTGGTGAGTACAGCTGCCGTTGCTACAAAAATGGCTATTGATCCACGCACCTTAGGTACGCAGGTTGATGATTCTACTCTTAAAGTACGGGTTACTCATGCACTAGGTAAAGACAAGCATTTGAAAAAAGAGGCTAGAGTTATTAATACTACTTATGAAGGCAAGGTTCTGTTAACAGGACAAGCACCGACTACTACGCTCGCTGCGCGTGCTAAGGAAATTACGACAGAAGTAGATGGCACAACAGTGATTTATAACGAAATACGTAAAGGTAAGCCAGTTTCGTTAATACGTGCTTCAATGGATATTTGGATCACAATAAAAATTAACTTACAACTACTGGCTCACGAAGCAGTAAAATTTTCTACCGTTAAGGTTACAACAGAAAATGGTGAAGTTTTTCTCTTTGGTCTAGTGACTCATGCAGAAGGTAAGGTTGCTACAGAAGTCGCGAGTCAGGTCAGCGGCGTTAAGCATGTCATTATAGCTTTTACCTATATCTAAATCACCTTACCTATAGTAAGGATAGATAACTATTAGTCTATATTAATAAGATCACCTCTTAACAAAGAAAATATGATGAAAATAAATGAAATAAAAGATTTGCTAATGTCAGCTCTAGCATTAGACGAAGCATATGTAAGCGGTGATGGCAATCACGTTCAGGTGATTGCTATTAGTAAACAGTTTTCTGGTATGAGCATGGTCAAAAAACAGCAAACTATTTATGCGCCACTAATAAAACATATAGCAAATAATAGTATTCATTCTCTATCGATCAAAACCTATACTCCAGAAGAATGGCGAAGCAATCGTAAGCTATACAGCTTTTTAGAGCAATAGCAATGTAATGGATAAATTTCGTATCCAGGGTCCTACCCCATTGATCGGAAACGTAACGATTTCAGGTGCTAAAAACGCAGCTTTACCAATTTTATTTGCTGCATTATTAGCTGAAGAGCCTGTAGAAATCCAAAACGTTCCAAACCTTAAAGATATCGAAACGACTATGAAACTACTTAGTCAACTTGGTGCTCGGGTCGAACGCAATGAATCAGTTTATGTAGATGCTAGTAGAGTCGATGTCTATTGCGCACCATATGATTTAGTAAAAACAATGCGTGCTTCTATTTGGGCACTGGGCCCACTAGTAGCACGTTTTGGACAAGGTCAGGTTTCTTTACCTGGAGGCTGCGCTATTGGGGCACGGCCAGTTGATATGCATCTTCGTGGCTTAGAAAAGCTAGGAACTACTATTAAGTTAGAAGAAGGATATGTTAAAGCCTCGGTTAAAGGAAGGCTACGAGGTGCTCATATCATTATGGATAAAGTCAGTGTAGGCGCGACGGTAACTATTATGAGCGCTGCTACATTAGCGAAAGGTACTACTATTATCGATAATGCAGCACTAGAACCGGAGATTGTAGATACAGCTCATTTCCTCACCACTCTTGGTGCTAAGATTCGTGGTGCTGGTAGCGATAAAATTATCATTGAGGGTGTTTCGTATCTAGGTGGTGGGGTTTATCGCGTGCTACCAGATCGTATTGAAACTGGCACATTCCTAGTAGCGGCTGCTATTTCTCGGGGACATGTTTTGTGTCAAGCAACGCGCCCTGATATACTAGATGCGGTCCTAGATAAATTACGTGAAACAGGTGCTAATATCGAAACAGGAGAAGATTGGATAAGCTTAAATATACACGGACAACGACCTAAGGCCATTACGGTATGCACAGCACCGTATCCTGGATTTCCCACTGATATGCAAGCACAGTTTAGCTTACTAAACTTAGTAGCTAAGGGAACTGGTATGGTCACGGAAACTATTTTCGAAAATCGTTTTATGCATGTACCAGAACTCATACGTATGGGTGTGCATGCAGAGATCGAAAGCAATACAATTATCTGCCATGGCGTAGATAAACTTTCAGGGGCACAGGTTATGGCTACAGATTTACGCGCCTCTGCTAGTTTAGTATTAGCTGGCTGTATTGCAGAAGGTATGACAGTAGTAGATCGTATTTATCATATCGATCGTGGTTATGATGGCATCGAAGATAAATTACGAAATTTAGGCGCTAATATTGAACGTATTAGCTAAGCATTGTCTCAGTCATAAAACTAACACCGCTACAAAAACTACGGTGTCAGTTTTGAACTAAGAAATAATTTATCTTAATAAGATAAAAATACGAGTATCACCACGAATTATATTTAATGCCATAACTGCTGGTTTACCATTTAAAACCTTACGTAATTGAATTATATTCTGTACATGTTCAAGATTTAGACCGATAATAATATCGTTTTTTTGCAGACCAATTGCTGCAGCTGGTGAATCTTTTATAACATACTCTACCCGTACACCTTTCGTGCCGTCTTTTAGCTTTCCATTACTAAGAGAGGCACCTTGCAGCGCCGGTGTTAACACCTCTTCGCTAGAGGTCACAGAAGCACTATCATCTAGTACCACGGATATATCCAACGGTTTACCGTTACGTAGTAGCCCAAGTTTGATAGTTTTACCTGGTGTAGTTGTACCTACTTTAACACGCAGTTCATCAAAACTTTGAATAGGTTTTCCCTCTACCGATACGATAATATCGCCGGCTTTTATCTTAGCTTTAGCAGCCGCTGATCCTACTAGAACTTCGCTAACAAAGGCGCCGCGCTGAGCTTCGATATGAAAAGCCTTCGCGATATCAGCAGTTAATTCTGTACCTTTTATTCCAAGCTGACCGCGTTTAACTTCGCCAAATTCAATCAGTTGCTGGCTTAAATTTTTTACGATATTGCTGGGAATAGCGAAACCAATGCCAATATTACCGCCTCCTGGTGCAAGAATAGCTGTGTTGATACCTATGAGTTCACCGTTGAGGTTAACTAGCGCACCGCCTGAGTTACCACGGTTGATAGAAGCATCAGTTTGAATGAAATTTTCTAATCCTTCCAAATTAAGCCCACTGCGACCTAGCGCTGAAACGATACCGGAGGTGACGGTTTGGTCAAGACCGAATGGATTGCCTACTGCTACGGCAAAATCCCCTACTTTCAAGGTATCTGAGTCCGCCATCTTCACTTCTGTTAGGTTCTTTGGCACAGGCAGTTGTAACAAAGCTAGATCAGTTTGTTCGTCGTGACCAACAAGTTTAGCATCGAATTTACGGCCATCGTTGAGCTGTATTTTAATTTTATCGGCACCATTAATAACATGATTATTGGTAATCACATAACCTTTATAGGCATTAATAATCACTCCTGATCCCAATCCTTCGAACGGCCTGATACTCTGATTACCACCAGGGATATCTGGACCAAAAAAATATCTAAACTCCTTTGGTAAAGTAGGTCGCTGTATTGACTGTGTACCTTCTACATGAACGCTGACTACTGCGGGTAGTACTTTTGCTAGCATAGGAGCTAGACTTGGCATAGTTTGTCCGGGAACTTCGGCGGGAAGCGCCGCTAGAAGCGCAGAAAATGGTACAAAACTCAGCCCAAGGCTTAGGATCCATACGCGAAAGAAAAGTTTTGTTTTCATTTCAATATAAACTCGCTTGTGATTCATCACACGTGATAGCAACTAGACGAAAGTTTAGGAACCGTGTAATCTTACTTATTCTCATAACTTATTACGCGAAACATAAGTGGAACATGGTATCTCGCTGGAGCTTTCAGAAGAGTCATCCCACGGTTGTATTTCAGCAGGAATTTGATCATTGTCTGCTTCAGTAAGGCGATAACGAAACGGATTGTCTTCTTTAGACTGAGCAGGTAACAAGTTATTAGAACTTTTAGCCATATGTTGATAAAGCTGCCGATAGCTATTAGCCATATTGTCAAGTAATTCGGCACTACGAGCAAAATGGCTATTTAGTTCCTTCCGACACTTATTGAGTTCAGTTTTACTCTTCTCTAACTCATTCTGTAGAGTTTGTTGTTGGCGTAACTTACGATTACCGAACCGCATTGCAATCGCACCGATAATTATTCCTACTAAGAATCCAATGAGCGTAGGTTTCCAAGTCATAATAACTCCTATTTTTAGTGATACTACGGGGGTTATGACATGGTTAGCCACAATGTAGTATCAATTAATAGTGATACTACATTGTGGCTAGACCACTGTATAACATGTAGAAATAAGTATTTTACATGTTATTTTGAGAACATCCGCTCGCTACATAAATAAAGTAAATCGATTCACTCAGAACTTTTGGCTAGCTATATGAGTTACCTGCATGCTATCACGCTAAAAAGCGAGGTTTATTCATAGTACGTAAAACTAAGAAATAGCATATATTAACTCTGAATTAATAAAAAATAGTCGACTTTTGTCGTCTATTCTATTAAGCTCAAACATATCGTTCCATCTTTAAGAATATTTTTTTCCGAAAAAGCTTAGTAGCTCAGCATAATAGCCTCCGCTTAAGACACTATTTAATTAATTTTTTTGAAATAACGTGATACTTAAAAATAGGGTCAGTTTGATAATGAAAACTTTTACAGCAAAGCTACAAACTATAAGACGTCATTGGTATATGATTGATGCTAGTGGTAAGACATTGGGTCGTCTTGCTACCGAACTTGCTCTTCGTCTGCGTGGTAAACATAAAGTGATTTATACTCCACACGTAGATACTGGTGATTATTTAATTGTTTTAAACGCTAATAAAATAAAAGTCACTGGTAATAAATATAATGATAAAAAATACTATCATTACACCGGCTTTGTCGGTGGTATCAAAGAAAATAATTTTAAAGAAATGATTGCCCGTCGTCCTGAGCATATCATTGAAATAGCCGTTAAAGGTATGTTGCCAAAAGGACCCCTAGGTAGGGCAATGCTGAGAAAACTTAAAGTTTACGCGGGTGCTACACATCGCCATGCAGCACAGCAACCGCAAGTTCTGAAAATTTAGTTGGGATTATAAGTAATGGCTGCTGAAAATCAATACTATGGTACTGGTCGTCGTAAAAGTTCTTCCGCCCGTGTTTTTGTTAATAAAGTAGGTAATGGTAAAATTATAATCAACCGACGTAGTTTAGATGAGTATTTTGGTCGAGAAACCTCCCGCATGGTAGTACTTCAACCATTAGAATTAGTCGATATGGTGAGTAAAGTAGATCTCTACGTTACTGTTAAAGGTGGTGGTATCTCGGGGCAAGCTGGCGCGATACGCCATGGTATTACCTGTGCACTAATTCAGTATGACGAAACCCTGCGCGCAGATCTACGTAAAGCTGGTTTTCTTACCCGTGATGCTCGTAAGGTTGAACGTAAGAAAGTTGGACTACGTAAAGCTCGCCGTCGTCCGCAGTTCTCCAAACGTTAATGAATGACCGAACAATATCAAGACTAAGGTTAGTTAACACTATAGAAAAAAATATTAGCTACTGCTTTGATATTTAATATCTTTCTGGATATTTGATCGTACTATTATTAATATATAAACAATAATTGCCAGCATACCTGCTAAGCTATGTTTTACTAGAGCAGTAATGAGTATAGGTAAATTAGGTGAGTATAGATAAATTAGGATGGATGGTATCGCCACAGGATCATGATAAGGTACTTTACCTATATAGTCATATTCGAGCAAATCACCTAATCGAAACTTCGTAGCTCAAATGTCTGACTACAAAGAATGCAGTGATTAATCTGATTACACAAAATATCCTATCGGATGAAGAGACTTCTTTATATGGTACTAATTTTTATTCTACTGGCATGAAGATGTGGGTCAATCTACGTAAAAAAACAGCTGAGTTGATTGATCAGGTAAAAACTTCTGATGAAATCAATCGCTCACCACACACTTTATACTATACTCATAGTACTAATAAGTGTGCAAGTAGCATTAGCGCTCATAAATAATAACAAACAGCCAATCTATATGTGCTCTACCTATCAATCGATAGATATGACTACCAACACCGTAACGCTTACAGGTAAAGTTATGGTAAAATAGGGCTCCATCAAGATCGACGCTAATAAAATAGTAATCACGCGTCCTGATGGTCAAGAGGGACGTGAGGTGGTCGGAGAGTATGCTAATCCCATTATATCCTATCAACTACAAAAAGATGGTAAACGAGTGCGTGGGCATGCCCTAAAAGTACGTTATGAAACTACTTACGATCTCATTAGCTTTATTGATGAAGCCTATTTAGAACACAGTTCTAATAACATCAAACATCAAAAGTGATCATATTACCTATCGAATTCAAATACAGCAGATGGAAGCTGTTAGTAACAAAGGTAAACAAATTACTACTGTTCTGGTACCGGTGCTACTACCAGCAGGTAGGTAATCAATAATCTGATGGCAACATTAATCGCAGAACATCTAGCTAAAACCTATCAAGGTAGAAGATGTCAGTTTGAAGGTAAACGTTGTTGGCATTATCCAGAGCGACTCTCGATAATGATGATATAAGCATTTTACCACTACATAGATCTTCCGCCGCTTGATGGTCTTCGATAATTTGATGGCCGTATTACAAATTAGGAATGATCTAACCAAAGAGCAACGTCACAATAGTGCTCATGAGTTGATGGAAGAGTTTTATATCAGCTACTTGCGCTATAATATTGGTTAGTCACTATCTGGTGGTGAACACCGCTGAGTAGAAATAGCTCGTGGGTTAGCAGCTAATCCAAAATTTATCTTACTTGACGAACCTTTTGCTGGTGTCGATCCTATTTCTATTATCGAGATCAAGCAGATCATTTAACATCTCCGCAACCGTGGATTAGGTGTTCTGATCACTGACCATAACGTGTGGGATACGCTCGATGTGTGCCAAATTGTAAACTAAGAAAAACTAATAGCCGATGGTACCCCTACCGATATCCTGCGTAATGAACAGGTAAACCGGGTTTATTTGGGCGAAAAATTTCACCTTAAATTTTAGGATCTGATTAAATCATAATAGCTGATCCTCTCACTATACCTGTAAATTATGTTAACATTACCAATACTTTTCAATTGGGGTAAGTACCAGCATAAGTATGACTATTAGGTAAAATCAAACCATTGGCAAACAAAACAGTGTAAGCAAGCCACAAGCCAGAGGGGTTTATCGTCATGGTGCTGATGATTGTCAGCGGTCGATCTGGTTCGGGAAAATCTGTTGCGTTGCGTGCGCTGGAAGATATGGGTTTTTATTGTGTCGATAATCTACCAGTGATGTTGCTACCGCAACTAGCTAGTACCTTCGCGGAAGGTCATATTTCCGCCGCAGTAAGTCTTGATGTGCGTAATATGCCCTCTTCGTCGGAAATGTTTGAAAATACTATGACAAATTTATTTCTATTGCAGGCGTTTATTCCACAAATTTTGTTCCTAGATGCAGAACGTCATACTCTCATTCGTCGCTATAGTGATACTAGAAGGCGGCACCCTCTCTCCAATCGCAACCTTTCGTTAGAAAATGCTATTGATGAAGAGAAGAAGCTGCTAGAGCCGTTACGCTCGCGCGCAGATTTGTTTATAGATACCTCTGATATGTCGGTACATGAACTAGCTGAAATGTTACGTACCCGTATTTTAGGTAAACGGGAACGAGAGCTCACTATGGTATTTGAATCGTTTGGTTACAAACACGGTATTCCTATTGATGCTGACTACGTTTTCGACGTACGTTTTCTACCAAATCCGCACTGGGATCCAAAACTCAGACAAATGATAGGTTTGGACCAACCAGTAGTTGCATTTCTTGACCGACATACTGAAGTACATAATTTTATTTCCCAAACTAGTAGCTATTTAGAACTTTGGCTACCCATGCTAGAAACTAATAACCGCAGTTATCTGACGGTCGCAATAGGCTGTACTGGTGGTAAACATCGTTCGGTATATATCGCCGAACAGTTAGCTGATTATTTTCGTTCACGTGGCAAAAATGTCCAGTCCCGTCACAGGACTCTAGAAAAATGTTCATGATGATTATTACGTAAACATAACATAGTTTGTCATCACGCTTTCGTCCTGCATATTTCGCTTGATTTAAATCTTTACTCAAAGTAATACTATCTTATACATTAGAATTAATGTGACAATAACAAACTTAGTCTACATGCAATGACAGGTCATTTTCCATGCAACCACCACTTCTTATTTCTATTCGTAGCGCTTTGCTTAGTGTTTCGGATAAAACAGATCTGTTGGCATTCGCACAATCGTTATCTACACGAGGTGTAAAGCTACTCTCTACTGGCGGAACTGCGCGCCAGTTAACACAAGCTGGACTGCAGGTTACGGAAGTTTCTGACTATACTGGTTTTCCAGAAATGATGGACGGGCGAGTCAAAACATTGCATCCCAAAGTACATGGTGGCATCCTAGCCCGCCGTAATATCGATGATGCGATGATGTCCAAGCATGGTATAGAGCCGATTGACATGGTAGTGGTAAACCTCTATCCCTTCGCCGAAAAAGTTGCCTGCGCAACATGTAACCGTGAAGAAGCAATGGAAAATATTGATATCGGTGGTACAACTCTTTTACGCTCCGCAGCTAAAAACTATATGAATGTAGCAGTAGTTGTTAACATCAACGACTACGTTACTATTATTGCAGAGATGGATCGTAATAAGAATGCTCTTACCCTAAAAACACGTTTTAATCTTGCTATTAAGGCGTTTGAACATACTGCCGCCTACGATTGTCAGATTGCTAACTATTTAAATCGTGAAGTACAGGCAGATTATAGCGATCGCAATAAATTATCCAGTAAGTTCCCACGCACCTTGAATCTCAATTTCATTAAGAAACAAGATATGCGTTATGGCGAAAATAACCATCAATTAGCGGCGTTCTATATTGATACCGGGCGTCAATATGTCTCAGTAGCTACCGCACAACAATGGCAAGGCAAAGCCCTTTCTTATAATAATATAGCAGATACTGACGTAGCCTTAGAGTGTGTAAGAGAGTTTAGTGAACCAGCTTGCGTCATTGTTAAACACGTTAATCCATGCAGTGTTGCTACCGGAGAAACACTTTTAGCAGCCTATGAACGTGCTTATCAAACCGATCCTACCTCCGCCTTTGGCAGCGTTATCGCTTTTAACCAGTCACTAGACGCTAGTACTGCTAGGGAGATTATGTTCCGCCAGTTCGTGGAAGTCATTATTGCACCAACAGTAGACAAAGATGCTCTAGCAATACTCGCTACTAAAAATAATGTACGAATTTTAACTAGTGGTCAATGGAATGAGCAGGTACCGAGTCTAGATTTTAAACGGGTCAATGGGGGACTGCTGGTACAGGAACGTGATTTAAGCATGGTGAAGCAGCAAGATTTACTTGTCGTCAGCGAACGTCAACCAACGAAGTCGGAAATACGCGATGCACTTTTTTCCTGGAAAGTTGCTAAATTCGTCAAATCAAACGCTATCGTTTATGCTAGAGATCATCGCACTATTGGTATTGGTGCTGGTCAGATGAGCCGGGTTTACTCTGCAAAAATTGCGGGTATAAAAGCAGCGGAAGAAGGTCTAGATCTACGTGGATCAACCATGGCATCCGATGCCTTCTTCCCATTCCGTGATGGTATTGACTCTGCCGCTGCAGTTGGTATCAGTTGTGTTATCCAGCCTGGTGGATCTATTCGCGATCAAGAAGTGATCACCGCTGCAAATGAACATGGTATAGCTATGATTTTTACCCATATGCGTCATTTTCGCCACTAAACATAGGAGCTCATTCATAAACATTTTAATTATTGGTAACGGTGGACGTGAACATGCCTTAGCATGGAAAGCAGCAAGCTCACCTTTAGCACAAAAAGTATTCGTCGCTCCTGGTAATGCAGGTACAGCTCTTGAGCCATTACTGAACAATATTAATATCGTTGCTACTGATATCCCAGCGCTGGTTGCTTTTGCCAAACGACAAAATATTGGTTTAACTATCGTCGGTCCAGAAGTTTCGCTAGTAAAAGGTATCGTGGATGTTTTTAATGCTGCTGGGCTGCGGGTATTTGGCCCCACCCAAGCAGCGGCACAGTTGGAAAGTTCTAAGACTTTCACTAAAGATTTTCTAGCTCGTCACCATATCCCCACTGGCTTTTCACAAAATTTTACTGAACTTGGACCAGCTATGGATTATGTGCAACAACAAGGCGTACCTATTGTAATTAAGGCGGATGGATTGGCAGCTGGCAAAGGAGTGATAGTAGCAATCACCTTAGCTGAAGCAAAATCAGCAATTAAAAATATACTAGCTGGTAATATTTTTGGCGAAGCGGGTCGTAGCATTGTCATTGAAGAATTCCTCAGTGGTGAAGAAGTAAGTTTTATCGTTATGGTGGATGGCAAGCATGTTTTGCCGATGGCTACGAGCCAAGATCATAAGCGAGTCGGTGATGGGGATACTGGCCCTAATACTGGTGGTATGGGTGCCTATTCTCCCGCACCGGTAGTTACTGATGAGTTGTATCATAAAATATTAGATCAGATAATTTTGCCAACAGTAAAAGGTATGGCGTGGGAAGATAATCTCTATACTGGTTTTCTTTATGCTGGTCTTATGATAACGCCAGAAGGACAGCCGAAAGTTCTTGAGTTTAATTGTCGTTTGGGAGATCCAGAAACCCAGCCGATAATATTCCGTATGCGCTCCGACTTAGTAGCCCATTGTCTAGCAGCAACAGAAGGTTCTTTAGATCAAGAAATCTCAGAGTGGGACGAAAAATTTGCACTTAGCGTGGTACTAGCGTCAGGTGGTTATCCGGGCGATTATCGTATTGGTGATGAAATTAGTGGCCTGCCTACGAGAGAGAGCAACGAAGAGAAAGTTTTTCATGCTGGAACACGCTTGGAGCAAGGTAAGATTTTGACACAGAGCGGTCGCGTCTTATGCGTTACCGCGCTAGGCAATACGGTCGCCGAAGCGCAAGCACGCGTTTACCAAACCGTAGACTTAATACATTGGCAGGATAGTTTTTGCCGACGTGATATCGGCTATAGGGCAAGACTATTACCAGATTAAGCGGAAAATTAAATAAGCTCTTCATCTTAAGATTGTGAGTGTTGTACAAAAGAGGGGTATTTTTCCCCTCAACTTTAACCACATACACATTATGTTGACTTTACTGCTGTTTTTAAAGCTTTACCAGAAATAAATGTAGGCACGTTAATAGCAGCTATTTTTATTTCTTGACCAGTCTGTGGATTACGGCCAATACGCTCGCTACGATGATTAATTTTAAAAGTGCCGAAACCAACCAATTGTACGGCATTACCCTTTTTAAGAGACTCCGTAATTGCTGCTAAGGTGGATTCTAATGCTAACTTAGCCTGTGCTTTAGAGAGATCTGCTTTATCCGCAATTACATCAATTAGTTGAGTTTTGTTCATATATTATCCTTACAGTGTTTTATCGCTTGCTAAGCATTGAGTACGATGTATTTTCATGCCCCTCAAATGTAGACGAGACAGGAGATCATGTGAAGCCTTATAGCAAAGTAAAACAACAGTTAAATTCTTAAATAGAACATCTTGCTGACTCTATCGTATCAATAGATCACTCAATTACATATCAAAATAAAATAGGGATAATTAGCGATCATAGGCCCAGCTTAGTCTTAGCCTAGAAAATGGAATCATCATACATTATTTGATTGATTTTTAAACAAGATTGCTATGACCAACGCAACGAATTTATTCGATCATACAGCTCGCTTATGTAATGTTTACTAGTAAGTAAATATGATATATCATATTATATTTGTGTTGTACTATTACTGATTCACTAGTAATCTAGAAAATACTAGCTTTAGTATGTTGCTAGTAATAAAATACTAACATAATATCATCTTAATTTTGAGCGCAGATATATTAGATGCTTTTTATCATTATTAATAATTACTCTAAATTACTATATATGAATAATTATTAATAGCGTTATATCATGGTAAAGACTGATCTCCGGGACTGAGATGCTCATAAGTTGATATAGTACTAAAAATAGTACTTAAGATAGGTTAATCCCGGTAATGATAATTAATACAGAGGAATGTTTTATGTCAACATCATCTACACATACTTCACGTCGTGTGAGCCGTACTCAGGCGCAAGCTTTCATTGATAGCTTAACCGGTAGTAGTGCTTTTCCAAACTCCCGACGGATTTATCTACAGGGTACTACTCCTTCAGTCCGGGTACCAATGCGTGAAATTAAGCTCAATCCTACATTTATAGGTGATAACTGCGACGATGCACGTTATGAGAATAATGAACCAGTGCCTGTTTACGATACCTCAGGTCCTTACGGCGATCCAGCTGTGGTCATTAATGTGCGTACCGGTCTGCCACGTTTACGGGAAACGTGGATTGTCGCACGACAGGATAGCGAGCAAATTAGCGCCCTTAGTTATCGGGATAACAGGAAACGGCGTACCGAAAAGGGACTAGAGCAGTTGCGTTTTGCTGCCCACCATGATCCGCGTCGTGCTCGTAATAAGTGCTGCGTGACCCAGTTGCATTACGCACGCGCTGGCATCGTTACGCCAGAAATGGAGTTTATTGCCTTACGTGAAAATATGGGTCGGGAGCGTATCTATAGTGATGTACTACATCGGCAGCATTCTGGCCAGAGCTTTGGCGCGGCATTACCTGATCACATCACTGCAGAATTTGTGCGACAGGAAGTAGCTGCTGGACGCGCTATCATTCCGAGTAATATTAATCATCCAGAATCTGAACCGATGATTATCGGCCGTAATTTTCTAGTTAAGGTCAATGCAAATATCGGTAACTCGGCTGTTACCTCATCCATCGAGGAAGAAGTTGAAAAGCTAGTATGGTCTACTCGTTGGGGAGCAGACACAGTGATGGATCTCTCAACTGGCCGTTATATTCATGAAACTAGAGAATGGATATTACGCAATAGCCCAGTGCCTATCGGTACTGTGCCTATCTATCAAGCGTTAGAGAAAGTTAATGGAGTAGTGGAAAATCTTAACTGGAAGGTATTCTACGACACATTATTGGAACAAGCTAATCAAGGTGTAGATTATTTTACAATTCATGCTGGCGTGCTTATGCGTTACATTCCTATGACCGCTCGGAGGTTAACTGGTATCGTATCCCGTGGTGGTTCGATTATGGCACAATGGTGTTTAGCACATAATAAGGAAAACTTTCTTTATGAACGCTTTCGCGATATCTGTGATCTTTGTGCTGCTTATGATATTGCTTTATCTCTTGGAGATGGTCTGCGTCCTGGTTCCGTACAGGATGCTAATGACGAAGCACAATTTTCTGAACTTTATACCTTGGGTGAGTTGACGAAAATAGCCTGGGAGTATGATGTACAAGTAATGATTGAAGGACCAGGTCACGTTCCGATGCATATGATTGAGCGTAATATGACAGATCAACTAAAACATTGCCACGAAGCACCGTTTTATACTCTAGGGCCACTTACAACAGATATAGCCCCAGGCTATGACCATTTTACCTCAGGTATCGGTGCCGCACTAATCGGCTGGTTTGGATGCGCGATGCTGTGCTATGTAACTCCCAAAGAACATCTAGGTTTGCCTAATAAAGAAGATGTTAAACAAGGGCTGATAACCTATAAAATTGCTGCCCATGCCGCAGATCTTGCAAAGGGGCATCCTGGTGCGCAGATACGTGATAACGCTATGTCTAAGGCGCGTTTCGAATTCCGCTGGGAAGATCAATTCAATTTAGCGCTGGACCCAATTACAGCGCGTACCTATCACGATGAAACTATGCCGCAGGCAGCAGGTAAAATGGCACATTTTTGCTCAATGTGCGGCCCTAAATTCTGTTCGATGAAAATCTCTAAAGAAGTTCGTAATTACGCCGATGCCCAAGTTAGACAGGCTAATTCCCCTCATATCACTTAATTATGGTGTAAATAAAGAATGTTTAGTAACAAATCTTTTACACCGCTACCCTATCGGCTTGGTCTATATCCTATAGTAGATTCGCTGATGTGGTTAGTGCGCATGCTGGATGCTGGAGTGACCATCGTGCAATTACGAATAAAAGATAAGAGTGAGGCTGAGGTAGCGCCAGATATCGAGGCCGCGGTATTACTTGGACAACGTTATGCAGCGCGAATCTTTATAAATGACTACTGGCGCCTCGCTATTCGCTATAACGCCTATGGTGTACATCTGGGACAAGAAGACATGGATCAGGCTGATGCAAATGCTATTAATCGTGCCGGACTATTTTTGGGACTGTCTACTCATAATGAAGTCGAATTAATGCGTGCAATGGCTTGGCGTCCCTCCTATATTGCACTTGGTCATATCTTCCCTACGATCACTAAAAAAATGTCCTCTAGCCCACAGGGGTTAGAAGCATTACGGAGTATAGTTGCAAAGTTGCGGAATATTCCTACGGTGGCTATCGGAGGAATTAGCGCTGATAAGGTAGAGGCTGTACTAGAATGTGGTGTTGGTAGTATCGCTGTAGTCAGCGCGATCACTCGTGCGCCGGATTGGCGTCAGGCAACTCTTAGTCTACTAGATAAAATTAATCGCTGGCAGCACTGCCATGCTTAACGATCAGGATTTTTTACGCTACAGCCGTCAGCTGCTGCTAGAAGAAGTGGGTCCTGCGGGACAAAAACAGCTGCAGGCAGCTACAGTACTACTAGCTGGATTAGGCGGATTAGGATCAGTAGCGTCGCTGTATCTAGCTGCTGCAGGTGTTGGTACTTTATTGCTAGCAGATGACGATAGTCTCTATATGACTAACTTACAGCGGCAAATTCTCTATCGTACTGGAGATATTGGACAATTAAAAGCAGAGGTAGCCAAGCAACAACTTACTGCACTAAATCCACAGGTACGTTATATTGCTCTGACAAGGAGACTACAAAACACTACTTGGTTAGATGAGCAAGTAATGCGTGCTAATGTGGTACTAGACTGTAGCGATAATATGGTTACTCGCCACGTGATAAATACTACTTGTGTGCGCAGCAGTATACCGCTGATTAGTGCTAGTGCGGTAGGTTTTAACGGTCAAATGATGGTTTTGCAACCACCGTGGCGCAGCGGCTGTTACGCCTGTCTATTTCCAGATCTGCAGCCGCCACAGAATACGCAACGTAATTGTCGTACCGCAGGTATTCTGGGTCCGGTAGTAGGTATCATGGGTACCTTGCAGGCACTAGAGGCCATTAAATTGCTGTGCGGCTTACCAATGAAAACAGCAGGTAAATTGTGGTTATTCGATGGTAAAACCCTTCAGTGGCGTATTTTATACTTAAGTCGGAATAAGCAATGTTCGGTCTGCGCTACTAATACTTGACTGGTAGTAAGAAAGGAGAAAACTATAATGACAATTACTTTTAATGATCATCCGATGCAGTTAGCTCAGCCATTAACCTTAAGTACACTACTTAACCAACTCTATGCACAGACTTCTGGCTCCGCACTAGCTGTTAATCAGACGATCATTCCCCGCACGTGTTGGTCCGAATATCAGGTACAAGATGGCGACGATATTTTATTATTCGAGGCCATTGCCGGAGGATAAAAAATGTTTACTCTTGCTGATACTAATTTTCGTTCTAGATTATTCATTGGTACTGGAAAATTCGCTACCCAAGAACTGATGTTGCAAGCCATAGCTGCTGCTGGTAGTGAGCTAATAACCTTAGCGATGCGCAGGGTAGATCTAAAGGAAGGTAATGATGCTCTACTCCCGGGGCTGCGTCAAACAGGTGTGAAATTGCTACCTAATACCTCTGGTGCGAAAACAGCTGATGAGGCGCTTTTTGTCGCTAGGCTGGCACGCGAAGCCATCGGTACTAATTGGATCAAATTAGAAATTCATCCAGACATGCAATATCTACTACCAGACCCAATAGAAACTTTGAAGGCAGCAGGAAAATTAGTTAAGGAGGGTTTTATTGTACTGCCATATTGTAGCGCAGATCCAGTATTATGCCGCCGCCTTGAGGAAGTAGGTTGTGCGGCCGTTATGCCGCTAGGATCTCCTATAGGTTCCAATCAGGGGCTAAAAACTCGCGATTTCCTACAAATTATTATTCAACAAACGCAAGTACCTGTAGTAGTAGATGCAGGTATTGGAGCTCCAAGCCAGGCGCTAGAAGCACTAGAAATGGGTGCAGATGCAGTGTTAGTCAATACAGCTATTGCTGTCGCACAAGATCCCGTAGCCATGGCTAACGCTTTCCGACTAGCATTAATGGCGGGAGAGTTAGTTAACGCTGCAGGTCTAGCGCCGCGCAGACAGTATGCTAGTGCAACTAGCCCATTAACAGGATTTTTATCCTGCGACCGCGAGGTATGTTCATGACAACTTTTAGTCAGTACTGGCAACAGATAGACTGGAATGTTACCAGTATGCGTATCCATAGTCAGAATAAACTAGATGTAGAACGAGCGCTAATGGCTAGCTCTCTTGGTCCAGAAGAGATGATGGCACTATTATCACCAGTAGCGAGTGTATATCTAGAACCTCTCGCACAGCGAGCTCAGAATTTGACTCGCCAACGTTTCGGTAATATCGTTAGTTTCTATTTGCCGCTTTACCTCTCTAATCTTTGTGCTAATGAATGCAGCTATTGTGGTTTCTCAATAAGTAATCGCATACGGCGTAAAATTCTTGATGAACAGGAAATTATCGACGAATGTGAGGCGATTCGTGCCCAAAGTATCGACTCTCTACTGTTAGTAACCGGAGAACATAAAAATCAAGTAGGTATGAACTATTTTCGTCGTTGCGTACCGAAAGTACGCGACTACTTTAGTTCCCTGATTATGGAGGTTCAACCTCTTTTGCAACAGGAGTATACTGAATTAAAGATGCTTGGACTAGACGGTATACTAGTATACCAAGAAACTTATCATCTACCAACCTATCATCTTCATCATCTACGTGGTAAGAAGCGGGATTTCTTCTGGCGGTTAGAAACACCAGATCGTGTAGCACGCGCTGGAATAGATAAAATCGGTCTAGGAGCATTGATAGGGTTGTCGGAAGACTGGCGTACTGATTGTTATATGTTAGCCCGCCATTTACTTTATCTGCGCAATAGCTATTGGCGTAGTAACTACTCTCTATCGTTTCCGCGGCTGCGTCCTTGCGCTGGCCGCGGAGTCACGCCCTCATCTTTGATAAATGAAGCTCAATTATTGCAGATAATGTGTGCTTTTCGCCTACTAGCCCCTGAAGTTGAAATTTCTCTTTCTACCAGAGAATCGCCGTATTTCCGCGATAATGTTGTGCCCATCGTGGTAAATAGTGTGAGTGCAGGCTCTAAAACTCAACCTGGTGGTTATGCCCATGAAAAGCAGGAGCTGGAGCAGTTTTTACCACACGATAATCGTTCTCTACAAGATGTAGCGCAAGCATTTATCCGCGCTGGCTTACAGCCTATATGGAAAGACGGACTGGAATGCTTATCTATTGATTCGCCAGCTGAGAAAAATCAAAGAATCAAATCTATGAAATAATTTTCAAATCACTTTATAATTTTGCTGTTTACTAGTAAGAGAGCAGATCCGTGAGAAATATTTTTTATTGTACTTGGCGTCGTATTTTTCGCATGAGTAAAAAAAGCCAGGGCCACATTATGCCATCGACTAGACTGCTCCAAAATATTTCTGGTTTGAATAAAATATTCATAAAACAAAGAGATGTTATATATACAATAAATTTAGTTAATAATGATAGTATTGTGACAATAATAGCCTGTTGACAAAGGGTTATATTTCTGAATAACCTAAATTTTAATACCGCAAGATATGCGATAATACTAAGTGCTAGTGCATGTACACCTAGCGTCGAACCAATCATTAAATCCATGATGAGTCCTAGTAAAAATCCTGTTCCTACATTCACACGATGTGGTAAGACCATCACCCAATAAATCAGTAACAAACTTAGCCAAGAAGGACAGAAGATATTAATGGGTGGCGGGCAAGGCATGATTTGTAGGATTATCGTGATAATAAAAGAGAACCAGATAATCCAGCCTCCGTAACGATGATACCGATTCATTATTGCGTTTCAATCAACGTAGATGTAATTCAATGTTCGTTCAAGTAGGTTAAGCTTTGACCCGTAGCTGACGCTGAATACTGCAGGCCCTTTGGCATCATCTGTATTAGCCGTTCTTTAGCGACACGACGTACCTCATCTGGTGGTAGCGGGACTTCAAGACGTAGACCCGCACCCCACAGTAAGAGTAGATAACGTAAATGCTGCAACACGGCTGTAGGTCGCGCCTTAATTATAGTATGTGCATGCTGCGTATCTAGTTGAACCGACGATACAACAGCAACAGGATAACCTTCTGGAAAGCGGCCTCCAAGACCTGAGGTAACTAGTACATCACCGACACGAATATCAGTATTACACGGTAGATGTTCAAGCTGTAGATCTACCGTGCATCCATTACCCACGACAATTACCCGGATATCATTACGTAACACCTGAATTGGAAGCGCGTGGGAGGCATCACAAATTAGCAAGATACGACTAGTTAACTTACTGGTAGCAATAACCTGCCCTACTACTCCTTGGTCGCTGATAACTGGCTGGCCGATATACACACCATTACCCCACCCTTTATCAATTACCACTTGATGACGGTATGGATCAGTCCTGAGAGAAATCACTTTGGTAACCATTTTACGCTCATCTTGAAGCATCGGAGATACCAGTAGCTCACGTAGTTTACTATTTTCCTTTTTATACTCCCCGAGCAACAATTGCTCACTTTTTTTTAGCAGCAACTCTTGGCGCAAAGCACGATTTTCTAACTTTAGTTGAGCGTTAGTAGCCAAAATTTGTGAGATATCATCTAGCATTTGGCGTGGTCGATGAGCAATCAAATAAAACTGACTGACTGCAGTATCCATGTAGGTACGAATATTCACAAAAGTCTCTAGCCTACTATCTACCATAATTATAATTATGGCAACTATCATGGCTAGCAATAGTCGCAGCAGCAGAGAATAGCTTCTGCTGAAAATTGGCTTTATAAACGACACTTTGACCTCAATAAAAAAAGGAAGTACTATCTCGGACCTATTCTCCCTTATTTTTCTTTTAGTTTGAGGTAAGTTATTCTTCGCTGAATAAATCACCACCATGCATATCAATCATTTCTAACGCCTTACCACCGCCCCTGGCAACACAAGTTAATGGATCATCTGCTACGATAACAGGAATACCTGTCTCTTCCATTAGTAGACGATCTAAATTACGTAGCAGCGCACCTCCGCCAGTAAGCACCATACCACGCTCTGAAATATCTGATGCCAGCTCCGGCGGGCATTGTTCCAGCGCTACCCTAACTGGACTAACAATACCAGTAAGTGGCTCCTGTAGCGCTTCTAGAATCTCATTGGAGTTCAAAGTGAAACTACGTGGTACTCCCTCTGCTAGATTACGACCACGTACTTCAATCTCCCGCAGTTCATCGTCGGGATAGGCAGCACCAATGCTATGCTTAATTCGTTCAGCGGTAGCTTCACCAATCAGGGAACCGTAGTTGCGGCGTACATAATTAATAATAGCTTCATCAAAGCGATCGCCTCCAACGCGTACAGAAGAGGAGTAGACTACACCGTTCAGCGAAATTACTGCAACTTCTGTGGTACCGCCGCCAATATCGACTACCATTGATCCCGTTGCTTCAAATACCGGCAGTCCAGCACCTATTGCTGCAGCCATAGGCTCCTCAATCAAGAAAACCTCGCGTGCTCCAGCACCCTGTGCTGATTCACGGATAGCACGGCGTTCTACTTGGGTAGCACCTACCGGAACACAGACTAGTACACGCGGACTTGGACGCATGAAACTATTACTATGAACTTGTTTGATAAAGTGCTGCAGCATTTTCTCCGTCACAAAAAAGTCGGCAATCACACCATCTTTCATCGGACGGATGGCTGCAATATTACCGGGCGTACGCCCCAGCATCTGTTTTGCTTCATGGCCAACTGCCGCTACGCATTTCGGCGTACCAGCACGATCTTGACGAATCGCAACAACGGAAGGTGCGTTCAGGACAATGCCCTGTCCTTTTACATAAATGAGGGTATTCGCAGTCCCTAGATCAATGGATAAGTCATTAGAAAACATGCCTCTAAATTTTTTAAACATAAATTATATCCTGCTAGTAATAGTGCAAAATCAAAACGGTGTAAAAAACATACAATATGTTGTTATAGAAGAGATAATATTCGTAATATTATTACAAAAAAATAAATATTGGTTATAGATTTTAGCCCGGAGAGGTGCGAAACTATTGTCTTTTTTGCGGTCAAACATAAATTTGACTGAAATATTAAAAAAAATTTAAGACTAATCTGGGTTCAAAACATGAATATTTTTTATACTCCAGTAAGATCAGTACGAAACAAATATCAATTGCACCGATAAAAGTATCGGAAACCAATTGAGTGTTCAAAATACCTTTTTTCTATTATGTGATCATAATAAATAACAAATATTTAAGCAAAAAAGTGACAAATAATTTGTTGTTAGTTATCTTCTACGGGGTATCGTAAATTGAAGCTAGATCACCGTATAATGGCTGAAAAGTTCCACATTTTGCTTCTGAATGGCCCTAACCTAAATCTGCTAGGTAACCGTGAAGTCAAAAAGTATGGCGGTACCACACTTAATGAGATAATCATAGATATGATTAATCTTGCTGCTAGCCTTGGAGCAAAACTAAGTCATTTTCAGTCCAATGCAGAGCATACGCTAATCCATCATATACATGAAGCTCGTGGCAAGAATGATTTTATCATTATTAATCCTGCCGCGTTTACCCATACTAGCGTTGCCTTGCGTGATGCATTTTTAGCGGTAAATATTCCGTTTATCGAGATTCATCTCTCCAATATATATGCTCGTGAGCCTTTTAGACATTCTTCCTATCTGTCTGATATTGCGGTTGGCGTGATCTGTGGTTTCGGTGTTGATGGGTATCACTTTGCTTTAAAGACTGCGGTAAAACTTCTATCAAAATCTAATTAATTAGAGTATGGAACTTCACTTATGGATATTCGTAAGATCAAGAAACTAATTGAACTGGTTGAAGAATCTAGCATTTCAGAGCTGAAAATATCTGAAGGTGAAGAATCGGTTCGTATCAGTCGTGCTACGGTACAATCTGCCTACCCAATGATACAGACTTATATCCCTACTTCCCAACCGCAGTCAGGGACTGTACATGAAGCTGCTATCGAAACCGCTGCCGTACCTGCAACTATGAGTAGTCATATTGTGCGCTCACCAATGGTGGGGATTTTTTACCGTACTCCGAGTTCGGACACTAAAACTTTCATAGAAGTAGGTCAGAAAGTAAACGTCGGCGACACTCTATGCATAGTTGAAGCTATGAAAATAATGAATAGTATTCAATCCGATAAAGCCGGTGTGGTAAAAGCTATTTTACCAGATAACGGTCAACCGGTTGAATTTGATGAGCCACTAATTATCATCGAGTAACGAGGCGTCAAATGTTAGAAAAAATTGTCATCGCAAATCGCGGTGAAATTGCGCTGCGTATCCTTCGTGCATGTAAAGAACTAAACATTAAAACCGTAGCTGTGCACTCTACCGCCGACCGTGATCTCAAACATGTACTTTTAGCAGATGAAACGATATGCATCGGCCCTCCGCCCTCTATGAAAAGTTATCTAAATATTCCTGCCATAATTTCTGCCGCGGAAATTACCGGATCTACTGCTATTCATCCAGGGTATGGATTCCTGTCCGAGAACGCTGATTTTGCGGAGCAAGTTGAGCGTTCAGGATTTATTTTTATCGGTCCTAAAGCAGAGACTATTCGTCTGATGGGAGATAAAGTCTCTGCCATCAAAACAATGAAACAAACAGGTATACCATGTATACCTGGCTCAGATGGACCAGTTAGCGAAGATATGCAAAAAAACCACACTATTGCTAATCTTATCGGCTATCCAATAATTATTAAAGCTTCCGAAGGCGGTGGTGGACGCGGTATGCGTGTTGTGTGCAATTCGAAAGATCTAGAGTATTCGATCCGAATTACTCGCGCGGAGGCTAAAGCCATGTTTAGTAACGATATAGTCTATATGGAGAAGTATCTAGAGAATCCTCGCCATATCGAGATTCAGGTTTTAGCTGACAACCAAGGCAACGCTATCTATTTGGGGGAGCGTGATTGCTCAATGCAACGCCGACACCAGAAAGTTTTAGAAGAAGCGCCGGCGCCGGGTATAACTGATGAGTTACGTCGTAATATCGGAGAACGTTGTGCTAAGGCTTGTGTTGAAATAGGCTATCGTGGGGCTGGCACTTTCGAATTTCTATATGAAAAAGGCGAGTTCTTCTTTATCGAAATGAACACTCGTATCCAGGTTGAGCATCCAGTTACTGAAATGATCACTGGTATAGATATTATTAAAAAACAGTTATTAATTGCATCAGGCCAACCACTGTCCATCACTCAAGATAAGATCAAAATATCTGGCCATGCAGTTGAGTGCCGTATTAATGCAGAAGATCCCAATACTTTCCTGCCTAGTCCTGGCAAGATCACTCGTTTTCATGCTCCAAGCGGTTTCGGCGTTCGCTGGGAGTCACATATTTATACGAGTTACTCAGTACCGCCGTATTATGACTCTATGATTGGTAAACTGATTTGTTTTGGTGAGAACCGTAATGTCGCTATTTCACGTATGAAAAATGCACTTACAGAATTAATTATCGATAATATTAAAACTAATATCGATCTCCAGCTTCAAATAATAAATGATGAGAACTTCCAGAACGGTGGCACTAATATCCACTATTTAGAACAAAAGTTAGGTATACATAAAACTTAATATACTATGGTATTGTACCAAATATGGTATTGTACCAAATATTGAGTTTTCTTCTCGGAATAAAATGCGTAAGATATCTACTCTTGCGGAGAAAAGAGATTCTTAATGTTTTCTGTGCACATTCAATACTATACCTTTGTACATATCGGTAAGTTACATACCTAAATATGGGTGAAGAAATTATTTGGTTAAGGCTGACATAATTATGTTAGAACAACGTGTTAATTCTGATGTACTAATTGTTTCTACCATTAATGCGCAAGATAAGGTTACACAAAAACCTCTACGTAACTCAGTTAAACAAGCATTAAAAAACTATTTTGTTCTCCTGAATGGTCAGGATATTAAAAACTTATATGAATTGGTGTTAGCCGAAATAGAGCAACCACTCTTAGATATGGTCATGCAATATACTCGAGGAAACCAGACCCGCGCTGCTCTAATAATGGGTATTAACCGTGGCACACTACGTAAGAAATTAAAAAAGTATGGTATGAATTAATAATTTTTTTGATTGACTTTACTAGTTACGGCAATAGTAATGTATTTACTGTTGCCGTAACAACTAGCTTATTACTCTTGGACTAGTACTTCTAACATACCATTAATAATAAATTGTACACCCATACACACTAGTAAGAATCCCATTAGTTGTGAGATTACCTTAATTCCATTAGCGCCGATAAAACGCATGATTGCGCCTGAGCTACGCAGTACTCCCCAGACTATCAAGCTAACGGTGAGAAACACCAAAATAGGCGCAATCTTAGTTATCCAAGGTGCAAAATAAACACCCTCTTTAATCGTAGAGACCCAACTAATAATCATAGCGATAGTACCTGGCCCTGTTGTGCTTGGCATGGCGAGCGGTACAAAAGCTATATTAACGTTTTTTATCTTGTCTTTGGTCTGGTTTTCTATTTCGTTAGTCTGCTCTAGATCTGGAAATAACATGCGAAATCCAATAAATGAGACAATCAGACCACCAGCAATACGCAAACCTTGGAGAGAAATTCCAAAAGTTTTCATGACTAGGGTTCCAGCATAAAATACCACTATCATGATGATAAAGACATAAAAAGATGTCAGTAGCGACTGCTGGTTACGCTCCTCAGGAGTCATATTTTTACTGAGGCTCAAAAATAGTGCTAGGGTAGTAAGGGGGTTTGCGAGAGGTAATAGAGCCATCAGGCCCAGGCCAATAGCCTTAAAGAGTTCTAACATAGGTAATTTTTCTCCTAGTAAACTAGTAAATCTGGTGGCATATTCGATAGAATATCGTACAAAAATAAGAAGCGCCGGCCCTATCATTTAGAGCGTTACCTGCTACAACTACTTTGAATATCTATTCATTATTAAATGTACTGCCTACGACCGTAAATGCCAATCATTATACTTTATAGGTACTATTAATAAAAAGATTCTATTAATAAATTCTAGTGAACAGCAATATTTATTACGGTTTAAGTCAGTTAATAAGTTATTTCTTCAAATGAAGGGCGTTTATTCAGCTGGTTTGATTTTGTTTTAATCTTTATATAAGGAGTAAAAACAGTGCATTATTTGAATTATGGTTATGAACGAATGATCATCTGGAACGTACTACTATGAAAAATGCTTTGCTTACCCCTTTTTTCTTACCTCCTTTTTCCGCGATCCATCCTGAGGATATTATGCCGGCTGTCCAAGCAGCATTGAACCATTGTCGTCAAACCGTTGAAAAGGTAGTAGCCTATTCAGGTGCATTTAACTGGGATAATCTTTGTCAGATACTAGCAGATGCGGATGACGATTTAAGCCGTATTTGGTCACCAGTCAATCATCTAAATGCAGTACAGAATAGTGCACAACTACGCGCTGTCTATGAACAAATTCTGCCACTATTATCAGAGTACAGTACCTGGGTGGGGCAACATAAAGGGTTGTACAATGCCTATTATAATCTGCGTCATAGCGATGATTATAATCAGCTAAGCATAGCGCAGAAAAAAGCTATAGATAATACATTACGCTCTTTCGAACTTTCCGGAATTAACTTGACTACAGAAAAACAGCAGCGCTACGGACATATTGTCGCCAGGTTGTCTGAGTTAGAGTCAGCTTACAGCAATAATGTACTAGACTCCACAACCGGATGGAGTAAATTGATCACCGATGAACATACGTTATCTGGAATACCAGATAGTACGCGAATGGCTGCACGCGCCAATGCCGAGACCCACGAGCAGGAAGGGTGGTTACTTACGTTAAATCTTCCTAGCTATCTATCTGTTCTAACCTACTGTGATAATAGTATCTTACGTAAAGAATTATACCGAGCTTACAATACTCGTGCCTCAGATCAAGGACCAAATGCAGGTAAATGGGATAACGGACCTATTATGAGTGAAATACTAGCGTTACGCCATGAACTAGCGCAAATTCTGGGATTCAACAGCTACGCAGAAAAATCTTTGGTCACTAAAATGGCACGTGAACCTCAACAAGTACTCGATTTTCTGAACGATCTTGCTAAGCGCGCTCGACCGCAGGGAGAGCAAGAACTTGCGCAGCTACGTACTTTCGCAAAAATGCATTTTGATCATGATACGCTAGAGCCTTGGGATATCGCTTATTACAGTGAAAAACAAAAAGAGTCTCTATTTTCTATCAACGATGAACAGTTGCGTCCTTATTTTCCAGAACCGCAGGTTCTCAGCGGTATGTTTGAGGTCGTGAAACGTATTTATGGTATCACTACGGTAGAGCGTAATGATGTCAATACCTGGCATTCAGATGTTCGTTTTTTTGACTTATTTGATGAGCTAGGCGAATGGCGTGGCAGTTTCTATTTAGACTTATATACCCGCAACAATAAACGTGACGGTGCTTGGATGGATGAATGTGTAGGTATGATGCGTAAAGTAGATGGTACCTTACAAAAGCCTGTTGCTTATTTGACCTGCAACTTTAATCTTCCGGTGAGCGGAAAACCAGCACTATTTACCCACAACGAAGTTACCACATTATTCCATGAATTTGGTCATGGTTTACATCATATGCTAACTCGTATAGATACCCCAGGAGTAGCTGGTATTAATGGTGTTCCATGGGATGCGGTAGAGCTGCCAAGTCAGTTTATGGAAAACTTCTGTTGGCAACCTGAGGCGCTAGAGTTAATTTCCGGCCACTATGAAACCGGTAAACCACTACCAATAGAATTGCTGAATAATCTGCTAGACGTAAAGCACTACCAAGCTGCATTATTTATTTTACGCCAAGTAGAATTCGGCCTTTTCGATTTCTGCATGCATTACCAGTACAATCATCAGCAAGGAGCGCAAGTATTGGAAATACTGAAAAAAGTTAAAGCACAGGTCGCAGTTGTTCCTAGCGTTGAATGGGTACGTTTTCCCCATGCTTTTAGTCATATATTTTCTGGCGGTTATGCTGCCGGCTATTACAGCTATTTATGGGCTGATGTACTAGCTGCCGATGCATGGTCGCGCTTAGAAGAGGAGGGTATTTTCAACAGAAAAACCGGCGATTCATTTCTAGATAATATCCTTTCACGTGGCGGATCTGAAGATCCAATAGTATTATTTACACGTTTCCGCGGACGCAAACCACAGTTAGATGCTATGCTACGCCACTACGGTATCCGAGATATTAGTAAGTAATACTATTTAAATTAATTTAAGTGCCAGCCAGTATAACCCCCCTGCCAGCACAATAGCTACTGGCAGGGTTAAAATCCAAGCCATCAAAATATTTTTTACTGTTTTACCCTGTATACCACCACCGTCAACCAGCATAGTACCTGTCACAGCTGACGAAAGCACGTGAGTAGTAGACACCGGCATGCCGGTATAGCTAGCGATACCTATGAATAACGCTGCGGTCATCTGCGCCGAAAGACCTTGCGCATAGGTCATCTCTTTTTTGCCTATTTTTTCACCGATAGTGGTCGCGACCCTTTGCCAACCTACCATCGTACCTAGCGCCAGTGCTAGTGCTATGATTACAATAATCCATAGAGGTGCATACTCGACCGTGTACAATAGATCTTGTTGTAGATTATTTAAGAACAGTTTATCAGTAGCTGGCGTTTCTGGAAATTTCGTAACTTTGTCAGCAATATCGGCGAGGCACATAAGTAAACGACGTAGGTGTGAGCGCTGCTCTGGACTCAACTCGTCGTAACTATTGAGATTATTCAGTAGCAGCGAAGCACGATGTATCGGAATAAATGCCTGTGAAAGCTCACAGTGTAATTCTTGTCGTATAGGTTTTTCGCTCTGACTCCAACTCCAAACCTTGTGGTTAGTTTGTAACGTTAAAAAGGGATTTACGACACTAAAAGTGCATTGATGCTGCGTATAGTACTGCTGTAAGTGATTAACAGCATCACGGGTACGGCTGATATCATAACCGCTGGCATTCATATTGACGACAAAGCCCGCCGGCGCTACACCTATTAGTACTAGCATAATCAGGCCGATGCCTTTTTGACCATCATTAGCACCATGCGAAAAACTGACGCCGGCAACAGAGAAGATAAGTGCGATGCGAGTCCAGAATGGCGGCTTACGTTTTCCATCTTTTTTTTCTCGTTCGTTGGGCGTCATATGAATACGACGGCGCTTTTTAGTATTACTCCAATAGTAGCGTAGAAAAAAAACCATAGCACCGGCTAGCACCAAACCTACTAGAGGAGAAATGACTAACGATAGGAATATTTCAATCAGCTTAGGAATATTAAGAGCCTGTACTACTGAACTATTAATAATCAGCGCGTTTGTTAACCCTATGCCGATTATTGCACCGATAAGAGTATGGAAACTCGAGGCAGGTAAACCAAAATACCAGGTACCTAAATTCCAAAGAATCGCTGCCAATAGCATAGAAAACATCATAGCTAGCCCCTGTGCCGAACTAACATTAAGGAGTAGATCAATCGGTAATAGATGAACAATGGTATAAGCCACACTCAGACCACCCATCAGTACACCAAGAAAGTTGAACAAACCAGACATCGCAACTGCTAATTGAGAACGCAAGGCTCTAGTATAAATAACAGTTGCTACGGCATTCGCAGTATCATGAAAGCCATTAATCGCCTCATAAAGTAAGATAAAAAATAATGCACAAATTAACATTGTACCGGTATGGAAATCCATGCCGTCGAACAAATGTAGCATAGGAGAGGGGTGCCATTGTTTGGACATGAACGGGCCGCATTATCTGCGACAAATAGCCCTAGGGAAAAGAAAAATATGGCTTTTTTGACGATTATTGTAGTGCAGATAGAATTAGCAATACCTTTATATGATGTTATTCAACTCTTTACTTTCGAAGGTTTCAATCATTAATGAGCTTAATTTAAGTAGCAAGTCAGGTTGCTTCTACTAGTAATTGTTGTACTGCAGTATAAGACTAATACTATGTTTCGCCGACTTATAACAGACCAAATTATGTCAACAAAAAACTGATCACTCACGTATACTCAGTAGTGTAGTGACAGTAAGTAGTGCGATTTTTTTAATTGAATAGTATCAATTTTTTTACTAACAATAGGAGAATTAATCCTTAATGTTGATATCGAAGGTTTTTGACTCTGCGAATGAAATTCTAGATGCTCGCGGTCTACGTTGTCCTGAGCCTGTCATGATATTACGTAAGACTTTGCGTCATATGCCCGAAGAGCAAATACTGCTGATTATTACCGATGATCCATCTACAATACGCGATATTCCATCGTTTTGCCGGTTTATGGAGCATACTTTGTTGGCACAAGCAACAAAGCAGCTACCGTATCATTATCTATTACGCAAGGAAGGAAAAAGGAAAGAGGGGGCGCCTAAAAAAATTAGGATAGGATAGCGTCGATATTAGACGAATAATATTTACGAGCAATAAATAGTGGTAATATTAAGTAAGGAGCATAGTCGCACATGGCAAAAGAAAACAAAAGAAGTTTCTTTTCCTCTTTCAGCTATCGTCGTAACGATGATCATAATCATAGCAAATCAGACCTATTGCATGATACCGTATCGCCAACCACTGGTAGCAAAACCAATCATACTTCCTCTGCTATTGATATTACTATACGAAATTTCTCTCACAAGCAGGAGCACCAGTTACACGAGGGATTATTCACTAGGCTGAAACATAGTCTAGTAAAAACACGTAACAATTTTGGATCTGGATTGATCAAATTGTTCTGCGGCAAAAAAATAGATCATGATTTATTCGATAAACTAGAAGCGCAACTTTTGATTGCCGACGTAGGGTTAGAAACCACTACAAAAATCATGGATAACCTTATTGCGCATGTAGATAGCCGTAAACTAAAAGATGCAGAGGCGCTTTACAGTAAACTATACGAAGAGATGACGGCGATTCTTTCGTTAGTTAGTCAGCCGCTAGTCATAGATGGTCAAAAGCCATTCGTCATCCTTATAGTTGGTGTCAACGGTGTAGGTAAAACTACCACTATTGGTAAAATGGCGCGCCAATATCAGGCTGAAGGAAAAAATGTGATGTTGGCTGCAGGCGATACTTTCCGCGCGGCCGCAGTAGAACAGTTACAAGTGTGGGGTGAACGTAATAATGTAACTGTGGTAGCACAGCATACTGGTGCTGATTCAGCCTCGGTTATCTTTGACGCTATTCAGGCGGCTAAAGCGCGTAGCATTGACGTTCTAATTGCAGATACATCTGGACGGTTACAAAATAACATCTCTCTAATGGAAGAGCTAAAGAAAATAGTCCGGGTGATCAAAAAATTAGACGTTGAGGCACCCCATGAGATTATGCTAACTATTGATGCAGGTACTGGGCAAAATGCAATTAATCAGGCCTATTTATTCAATCAAACTATTGGACTAACCGGTATCACCCTGACAAAATTAGACGGTACAGCTAAAGGAGGGGTAATTTTTGCTATCGCAGACCGTTTCGGTATTCCAATTCGCTACATCGGGATCGGTGAAGGTATTAATGATTTACGACCTTTTAACGCCGAGACTTTTGTGCAGGCAATATTTTCCCGAGATGATTAATAAAACATGATTTATTTTCAACAAGTCAGTAAAAGCTATCTTAGTGGAATACAAGCTATTCAAGATGTTGATCTTCATATTCGTCCGGCTGAGATGGTTTTTATTACTGGGAATTCTAGCGCAGGGAAAAGCACTCTTCTAAAACTAATATGTGGTCTTGAACGCCCGAGTACCGGTCATATTTTGTTTTGCGGTCATAATCTCAGCCGACTCAAATATAACGAAGTGCCTTTCTTACGGCGGAAAATTGGGATGATATTTCCAGATCATCTTATGTTACTAGATGGTACTGTTTATGAGAACGTAGCGATGCCGCTGGTGATAACCGGCACGAGCATCGAAGATATCCGCCGTAGAGTATCTGCAACGCTGGATAAGGTCGGTTTATTGGATAAAGCATGCTACTTTATCGGACAGTTATCCCGCGGTGAAAAGCAGCTAGTAGCTATTGCTCGCGCAGTAGTCAACAAACCGGTCATCCTACTTGCGGATGAACCAACTGGTAACTTAGATGAAGTTTTATCCCAGGGTATGTTACGGTTATTCGAAGAGTTTAACCGCTTTGGCGTTACGGTACTAATAGCTACCCACGATACTAGATTAATTACCAGTAGAAATTATCGAATTCTCACACTGAAGCAAGGAAGAATGTGTAGAGGCATATATGGATTATAAAGTTTACCAACGAGCCCGCCTTAAAAGCAAAAAGCGAAGCTGGTGCTGGAAAGAGCAATGGCGCTATGCCTGGTTGAATACTATTGTGGATATGTGGCGTCAGCCGCTAACGACCTTGTTTACAATCATATTCATTGCCATTTCTTTCACGTTGCCTAGCTTAAGTTACTTAGTATGGAAAAATATCAGTAAGGCAGCAGAGCAGTGGTATCCTACCCCACAGTTGACAGCATATCTAGATAAGGAGCTAGATGACGATGCGGCGATTAAGATTATCGAAAGACTCAAACAAGAATCTGGTGTCTATAAAGTTAACTATCTGTCGCGGGAAGAAGCAATGGACGAGTTTAGTCACTGGTCTGGTTTTAGCAACGCGATTAACATGCTAGAAGATAACCCTTTACCAGCAGTAGCTATTATCACACCCAAGCTTAGTTTTCAACAGGCTGAAATATTAAAGAAGCTGTGCGATAAGCTTGCTGGGTTTAAGGGTATTTATGAAGTACGAATGGATGATAGCTGGTTTACTCGCTTAGCAGCATTCACAGATCTCATAAGTCAAATATCAGTAGTAATTAGCATATTAATGATAGTTACTACTTTTTTGGTAATAGGCAATAGTATCCGTATTAGTATTTTCAACCGGCGTAATACGATCAACGTGATGAAGTTTATTGGTGCGGCTGATAGCTTTATCTTGTGGCCTTTTCTCAACAGTGGAGTACTACTAGGGGTAATAGGAGCAATATTATCTGTAATCTTTTCTACTACTCTAGAATGGCAGCTAAATTCAGTTGTTGCTAAAGTAGCAGCCGTATTTGGAACTACTTTTGTGCTGTATGGGCTGAGTTGGGATGAAGTAGTTCTACTGCTATTACTATCCGCGATTATGGGCTGGTTGGCTGCCTGGTTGGCCACTATACAACATTTACGGCATTTCACACCGGACTAATATTTTTCTACTCAGAGTTTTTAACTATTTAACTAATTGCCCCATCAAATTAGCATCAGTTAAATCTAAATCGTACCGCACCTTAAATGCTTTTGTGAGAGGTATTGAATGATTAAAAAGAAGCCAGTTTTGGCTGTAATGACTAAAGGTAGTCTAGAATACTATGTTAAGGCTGCCAATACTTACCCAATGCTTACAGCAGAGGAAGAACTTCAGTTCGCTGAAAAACTGCATTATCAAGGTGATATAGAAGCTGCAAAGCAACTAATTTTATCTCATCTACGCTTTGTAGTTAATATTGCTCGTAACTATTCTGGTTATGGTTTACCTCAAGCTGACTTAATCCAGGAAGGTAATATAGGTCTGATGAAAGCGGTACGTCGGTTCAATCCAGAAGTTGGTGTACGCCTAGTATCCTTTGCTGTGCACTGGATTAAAGCAGAAATTCACGAATATGTACTACGTAACTGGCGCATTGTTAAGGTAGCTACTACCAAGGCACAACGTAGGTTATTTTTTAATTTACGAAAAATCAAGCAACGTTTGGGCTGGTTTAATAAGGACGAGGTAGAAATGGTTGCTAAAGCGCTAGGAGTAACCAGCAAAGATGTCCGTGAAATGGAGTCCCGCATGGCCGCGCAGGACATGACATTCGATCCTATGCTAGATGATGAGGGACAAGATGGGCTGTTTATTGCGCCAATGCTCTATCTACAGGATAAATACTCTGATTTTGCCGATAGCATCGAAGAACAAAACTGGGATGATCATGCAGCAGACAAACTTCAAATAGCTTTGGAAAAACTAGATGAACGCAGTCAGTACATAATACGTACTCGCTGGCTGGATAATAATAACAAGAGTACCCTACAAGATCTAGCAAAGAAATATGGTGTATCCGCAGAGCGCATTCGTCAATTAGAAAAGAACGCAATGAAGAAAATACGCATGGCGATTGAAGCACAATGATAATAATTTTTTTTACTATAAACATAGTATAATATACTAACGTAACCGACAATTAGGCTGAATGCTATTTCTGATAATGCTATGAAATACCGTAACTTACGTGAATTTCTGAATATTTTAGAGCAACGTGGTAAATTAAAACGTATTAGCTTGCCTGTTGATCCTTATCTTGAAATGACCGAAATTGCAGATCGTACTCTACGCGCTAATGGACCTGCCTTATTGTTCGAACATCCTAAAGGTTATTCAATGCCGGTGCTATGTAACTTATTCGGCACTATAGAGCGGATAGTATTAGGCATGGGGCAGGAGGAAGTTACCGCACTACGGGATGTAGGTAAGCTCCTCGCGTTTCTTAAAGAACCAGAGCCACCTAAAGGGTTCCGTGACCTACTGAAGATAGTACCGAAGTTCTGTCAAGTGCTACATATGCCGACTAAGCTCCTTCGTTCCGCGCCATGCCAGGAGCAGATATGGCAAGGTGCTGATGTGAACCTCAGTTGTCTTCCAGTTATGCATTGTTGGCCAGGTGACGTCGCGCCTCTTATTACTTGTGGGATTACGGTAACGCGCGGGCCACATAAAGAACGACAGAATCTAGGTATTTACCGCCAGCAAGTTATTGACAAAAATAAGGTGATTATGCGTTGGTTGTCCCATCGCGGTGGCGCTCTGGATTTCTATGAATGGACCCAGAGACACGCTAATAAGCGCTTTCCCGTAGCAGTGGCATTGGGCGCTGATCCGGCTACCATTCTTAGCGCGATTACTCCAGTACCTGACACGCTATCGGAATATGCTTTTGCAGGTTTATTACGTGGCTATAAAACAGAAGTAGTTAAATGTATTTCCTGTGATTTAGAAGTTCCTGCTAGCGCAGAAATAGTTCTAGAGGGCTACCTTAAAATGGGAGATATGGCTACTGAGGGACCATATGGCGATCATACCGGTTATTATAATGAAAGCGATCGTTTCCCTGTTTTAACTATCACCCATATCACTCAGCAACGTGATGCGATCTATCATTCGACTTATACCGGTCGACCAATCGATGAACCTGCAGTGATAGGTGTCGCTCTTAATGAAGTATTCGTTCCTATTTTGCAAAAACAGTTTCCAGAAATAGTAGACTTTTATCTCCCCCCAGAAGGTTGTTCTTATCGCTTAGCAGTGGTTACTATAAAAAAACAATATGCAGGCCAGGCCAAGCGAGTCATGATGGGAGTCTGGTCTTTCTTACATCAATTTATGTATACCAAATTTATCATCGTATGTGATGATGATATTAACGCGCGTAACTGGAAGGACGTTATATGGGCAATCACAACTCGTATGGACCCAATACGCGATACTGTATTCATAGATAATACGCCGATAGATTATCTTGATTTTGCATCACCCGTGTCTGGCCTAGGATCCAAAATGGGTATGGATGCAACTAATAAGTTACCAGGTGAAACGCAGCGTGAATGGGGCACACCTATTCAAAGGGATGAGAAAATACAGGCGCATGTCGATGCTATTTGGGAACAACTTGGTATCCTTAACCACTGTTATTCTTAATAATATCTACTATGGCGCTTAATAACTTCACTATTTTATCAGATCAGAGGGTAAGCATGACAACATTAACCTGTAAGGTCTCTTCCGTAGATGCGATTACCAAAAAGGTTTACCGGGTTCGATTGACGCCGAAAGTAGCTTTTAATTTCCGCGCCGGTCAATATCTCATGGTTATAATGGATGAACGCGATAAATTACCGTTTTCCCTAGCATCTACTCCGAAGGAAACACGCTTTATTGAACTACATATTAGTGCTTCTGAACGGCATTTGTGCGCTATGGCGGTTATAGATCGCATCCTGAAAGACCGTGAAATTATGGTAGAGATTCCTAAGGGAGAAGCCTGGTTACGTGATGATACAGAACGTCCTATCGTATTGATCGCTAGCGGCACAGGATTCTCCTACGCCCGTTCTATTCTACTCACCGTGCTAGAGCACCAGCCGCATCGTGTAGTGGCTCTTTACTGGGGTGGTAGAGAACGAAATGATCTGTATGATTTAAGTGAATTGACATTATTTGAACGAAAGTATTCCCAACTTACAGTAGTGCCTGTGGTAGAGCAGCCTGATAAAAACTGGCAAGGTAGAACGGGTACTATGTTAAGTGCGGTGATGCAAGACTATCACAACTTAAATCCTTACGATCTCTATATCGCAGGTAGTTTTGAAATGTCGAAGTCTGCCCGTAAACTGTTTTGCACTGAGCGTTACGCTTGTGTAGATCGTATGTTTAGCGATGCCTTTACTTTGATCTGATATCTTAGTAATTACATCAGCCTCCGTACCTGAGCTCTCTACCTAGCAACACAACTTACCGTACGATGTATCTGTAACAAACTATGAGGCCAAATTGTTATTAAATTTTTGCTATAACAACGACTGCTGGAGTACTACGATTCGACCACTACTAGTTTAGTTAAATATTCCTGCTGATTTTCTTCTATCTTACTTAAAATTAACTACATAACTAATGATTGTATGCGAAATAACAGATTGAAAATAGCAACTCGTCAAAGTCCGCTCGCTCTTTGGCAAGCGAACTATGTACGCAAAGAATTATTAGGATATTATCCTAATCTACTAGTAGAACTAGTGCCGATTGTTACTCGCGGCGATCTGATTCTTAACAAGCCACTGACCAAATTAGGAGGAAAAAGATTATTTATTAAAGAGTTAGAACAAGCAATGTTAGACCGGCGTGCTGACATCGCAGTTCATTCTATGAAAGATATAACAATTTCTTTTCCCGAAGGTATCGGACTAGCTGTGCTGTGCGCCCGTGAAGATCCGCGCGACGCTTTTGTTAGTGTGCGTTATACGAGTATCGATACGCTACCAACTGGTGCTATAGTTGGTACTTCTAGCCTACGCCGGCAATGCCAATTGCGCGAACGTCGCCCCGATTTAGTCATGCGTGATTTGCGGGGGAATGTTGGTACCAGATTAGATCAATTAGATAAAGGTGAATATGACGCACTGATCTTGGCAGTTGCCGGACTTAAGCGGCTTGATTTAGCACATCGCATCGGCATGGCCATCGATCCTGCTGATTTATTACCAGCAGTAGGTCAGGGCGCTGTAGGTATTGAATACAGACTAGAGGATACTCATATTCTTGCGATATTAGCGCCGTTACATCACCGCGATACTGCTCTGCGTGTCGGTGCAGAACGCGCAATGAACGCTAGGCTGGCAGGTGGATGTCAAGTGCCTATTGGTAGTTACGCCGAGATTGAGGGCGACCAAATCTGGTTACGTGCTCTAGTTGGTGCGCCCGATGGTTCTGCTATTATCCGTAGCGAGGGACGAGCACCTTTGGCTCAAGCAGAAAAGCTTGGCCAACGCTTGGCCGATGATCTCTTGTGCCGAGGAGCGTACGCTATTCTTAACCGTGTCTATCAGTACAACTCAACTCTTAGCGAGAGATGAATGAGTATTCTGGTTACACGACCATCTCCAGCTGGTGAGCAGCTAGTAAAAATATTACGCACATACGGTAAATCAGCTTGGCATCTTCCGCTGATTTACTTTTTACCAGGCCTCGATCTTCCCATGCTTGCAAAGCGCCTAACTGCTCTTTCTCATGATGATTTGCTATTTATTATATCTCAACATGCTATTGATTATGCTCATTCCTGGCTACTGCAACAAGGAATAACATGGCCAGTTAGACTACGTTATTTCGCTATTGGTCGTACTAGCGGGCGCAGGCTACGTAGTTTAAGTGGTTTGCCGGTAAGCTATCCGTATCAGTGCGAAACTAGTGAAAGCTTGTTAAGTCTACCTTCTCTAGCTAGCTTAGATGGGCGGCGCGCTCTTATACTACGCGGAAACGGAGGACGAGACTTGCTAAAGAGCACTCTACTCCAGCGAGGCGTTCAAGTAGAATATTGTGAATGTTACCGGAGATACCCCATTCCTTACGATGGTGAGGAGCAGGGCCATCGCCTACTATCGCTTGGAATTAAAACGTTGATCATAACTAGTGGTGAAATGTTACAACAATTCTATACTTTAATGCCTAAATACAGTCACAACTACTGGTTTATGCGATGCCGGTTAATAGTTATGAGTGAACGTTTAGCCATCATTGCCGATCAATTAGGCTGGAAAAATATCATCGTCGTAAACGTGGCAGATAATGATGCCTTAATGCGTGTATTGCTTTAAACTTGAGAATCATTCTTGCGAAAAATATTCACTATTTGATCTATCAAGCCGGTTGCGTCCCAAAATCAGTGCGCTAAAACCTATGATTAGGGTAACAATCCATCGTAAACAAGATCCTGTCCGGGCGTAGGGAGTAAGACCACTAGTTGGTGTTACTAGAACGTTAAGTACTTTACGGGTGAACTGTGGTAACTGTGCTTGCGGTGTCCCATCAGCGTAGATGACCGCAGTAATTCCGTTATTAGTACTATGTAGCAGGGGCCGGCCCAGTTCCAGAGAGCGCATCCGAGCCATCTGAAAATGCTGCCATGGACCTATAGAATCACCAAACCAGGCATTATTAGAAATGGTTAGCAGAAAGTCTGAATCAGAGCGAAAATTATCGAGTACCTGGCTGCTCATAATGATCTCATAGCATACGGTAGCTGTTAGTTTCATCCCAGCCGCCGTTAATGGCGGCTGAATATAATTTCCCTTAGTTAAAGATGACATAGGCATATTGAAGAATGGTGTTAGTAGCCGTAATAGACGTGGTAGCGGTACCATTTCCCCAAATGGCACCAGATGGTGCTTATTATAGCGATCCATACTAGGATAACGGTATGGGGTAGACTCTCCTAGTATTATAATACTGTTATAGTAATTATAACCATATGATGTAGGACGTGAATCAATAATACCAGTAATTAGACTAGTATGTTGCAATCGTAAATTTTGATCTAGTGTCGTCAAGAAAGCATTTTGATCTCTCTCATTATCTGGAATAGCTGACTCCGGCCAAATAACAATTTGCGCTTTACCAAGCACAGGTTGTGTACACTGCAGATAAATATCTAGTATGAGCGGTATTTGATTAGCATTCCACTTCATTGACTGTGCAATATTTCCCTGTACCAATGCAACTTTTATTGCACTATTGTGCTGGGGTTGATACCAGTGCAACAAGGACAAAGGCCAGGGTAATACTAGTAAAGCTAGCGCCCAGAGCGCATGCAACATGCGTCTTTTTGACAGCGCGCTGGCAGTAAGGCCACTGATGATAACTAATAGAAAAGTTATTGCTTCAACGCCTAATATCGGTGCTAAACCTTTCAACGGACCGTCAATTTGACTGTAGCCGAACTGTAACCAGGGAAAACCGGTAAGCACCCAACCGCGCATAAACTCGGTAAGTGACCATAATACTGGGGCACCGAGCGCAAGCCGCCACAGACTATTACGCGGCCAAAGCTGCGCTAGTAGGCAGGCGAACAACATGGGATAAAGCGCGAGATATATTACCAGCAGTACCACCAGCGCAACATTAACTAGGCAGGGCATACCACTAAACTGAGCTATGCTAACATAAACCCAGTTGATGCCGGTACCAAATAGGCTAATGCCCCAGATAAAACCTAGCAAGGCGGCATGCCGTACGACGCTATTAAGCGTGACAACCAACAAGCCCGTCAGGGAAATAATAGCAGCTGGCCAAAAATTATACGGAGAAAAAGCCAGGGTACCACACGCACCTGTTAATAGCGGGATAGTCAGGTTCCAGTGGTCTTTTAAGAGATAGGCAATAGTTCTTTTATACTCTATTTGCCTGGATAGATTGATAACCATAAGGTAATAATTTTGGTTTATGTATTCTTATCAGCAAGATAGGGATCTAAATAGCCTAGTTTCTGCATGATTTCGGTTTCTAGATCCTCCATCTTCTTAGCTTTTTCCTCGAGGAAATGATCATACCCTAGTAAATGCAGGGATCCATGAATAACCATATGCGCCCAATAAGCTTCGGACGTTATATTTTGTTCCTGTGCTTCTCGTTCTACTACTGGCTGGCAGATAACGATATCACCTAGTAGCAAAAGTTCTACTTCTGGTGGTGCCTCGAAAGGAAACGAAAGTACATTAGTTGGGTAATTTTGACCTCGATAAGTCTTATTCAAATAAGAACTTTCTGCCTCATCTACCAGGCGAATGGTAACCTCAGCTTGATCACGAAACAGCGGTAATACTCCCTGCAACCAACGCATTAAAGCTTTCTCAGGCGGTAAATTATACAGTTCATTACAGGCCAGTTGTAAATCTAAAATAATTATGCTCATAAATTGTTACATACCCTTCAGCCGGCGAGCGGGTATTTACCCTGATGATAGGACTGTATATATTTAACATCACAATATATTTACATTTAGGCATTATTTTTAGTGTGATTTGATGTAGTTAATACTATTCTATATCCGCAGATCTGAAGATACCGCGCAAAGAATTTGGATATACATCAACAATTTCTACATCAACGAATTTTCCTATCATCCCAAGGTTACCTACAAAGTTTACCACACGGTTATTTTCGGTACGTCCTGATAGGTTCATCACATTTTTGCGTGAGGTACCTTCCACCAAAATACGCTGTATTGTACCTTTCATAGCATTGCTAAACCGCATAGCCTGCTGGCGAATACGCTCCTGTAAAATATATAGTCGTTGCTTTTTTTCTTGCTGACTCACTGGATCAACGATATTAGCAGCAGGTGTGCCCGGACGGGCGGAATAGATGAAACTAAAGCTTATATCAAAATTTACCTCTGATATAAAATTCATGGTCTGCTCGAAATCTTCCTGGGTTTCACCTGGAAAACCAACAATAAAATCTGAACTAATTTGGATCGACGGTCGTACCTTATGTAGCTTACGAATAATATATTTATACTCTAAGGCAGTGTGAGCACGTTTCATCATAGTCAAAATACGGTCTGAACCGCTTTGCACCGGAAGATGAACGAAACTGACTAGTTCCGGAGTATCTCGGTAGACATCAATGAGATCATCCGTGAAGTCAAGAGGGTGACTTGTAGTAAAACGGATGCGGTCGATACCACTAATGCCCGCAACCAGCCGTAGTAGTTCAGCAAAGGTGCAAATTCCGCCGCCGTCGCGCGTACCATAGTAGGCATTGACATTCTGCCCTAATAGATGGATTTCACGAACTTTTTGATCTGCAAGTTTGGTGATCTCGAAAAGAATATCTTCGCACGGCCTGCTTACTTCCTCGCCGCGAGTATAAGGTACCACGCAGAAGCTACAGTATTTATTACAGCCTTCCATAATAGAGACAAATGCTGTGGGGCCTTTTGCGCGAGGTTCAGGTAGATGATCAAATTTTTCTATTTCAGGAAAACTTATATCCACAACAGGACTACGGGTACTACGCACGTGGTTAATCATATCCGGCAGGCGGTGCAAGGTCTGCGGCCCAAAGACAATATCCACATAATTAGCGCGGTCACGTATGCGAGATCCTTCCTGCGAAGCTACGCAACCGCCTACGCCAATAATTAAATCCGGATTTGCTTCCTTTAGAATTCGCCAGCGGCCTAATTGGTGAAAAACTTTTTCCTGAACCTTATCCCTGATTGAACAGGTATTCAGCAATAGAACATCTGCTTCTTCGGCGAGATCTGTCAAATGATACCTATGAGTACTATCTAATAAATCAGCTATCTTCGATGAATCATACTGATTCATCTGACAGCCACAGGTTTTGATATGTAATTTGGCGTTCATTAGCTTACCCTTACTCAGTATAGTAAAAAAAGCTGAAGGCTCGTGCAGGATTAGTTTTGAGATATAATAATAAGTATACCACGTATAATGGGTATGAAAATGGTAACATTTGAACATCAGAATAAGATTAATACGCCTAAAGAGTACCATGATGTAGTAGTTGTCGGCGGCGGAATGGTGGGTGCTACTTTTGCACTGACTCTAGCAAAAGCCGGTTTTAGTGTTCTGGTAATAGAATCTTTGCCTCTGGCTAAAGTAGTAAACAGGATCAAACCAGATATTCGAGTATCGGCAATTAATTATACATCAGTGGAATTCTTACGTAGTCTACAAGTATGGCAAAATATAGGCGATGATTTTTGCGTTCCTTATCGTCAGTTATATATATGGGAATGTCCATCGTCAGAAGTAGTATTTGATGCAGCATCTATTAATTTACCAGAACTAGGTTGTATGGTAGAAAATAGGAGGCTACAGCAAGCATTATGGCAGAGCTTATCCGGGTGCGACAAGCTTAAGCTACGCTGTCCGGCAGTACTAAAAGCAATGCAATATGACGGCAGTCGCTGGCTATTGAGACTCTCTGACGGCAGTGAAATTACCAACCGTTTGTTGGTCGGGGCCGATGGTACGAATTCACAGGTCAGGCAGCATGCAGGTATCACCATCAGTGGCTGGCAGTATCGACAGTCTTGCATGCTGCTTAGTGCTGAGATAGAAGATAAAAGCTATCAACATAAATCAACCTGGCAGATGTTAACTCCGACTGGACCACGAGCATTTTTGCCCTTGTATGATAAGTGGGCATCCCTGGTATGGTATGATAGTTCATGGCGTATCCGGCAGCTACAACAATTAACGCTGCAGTCATTAACGCATAAGGTTATGACAGCTTTTCCAGCGCGTCTAGGTACTATAAAGCTGCACAACGCAGCTTCATTTCTATTAACACGTAGTCACGCGGGCAATTACGTTAAACCTGGTTTAGCGCTTATTGGCGACGCTGCACATACCATTAACCCTTTGGGAGGACAAGGATTCAATCTTGGCTTACGTGATGCTCGGACGCTGGCCGAGGTTTTAATCAGTGCGATAGAACATGATGAGCCCTGGGATAGTCTACAGGTACTTAGACGTTATGAGCATCAACGCCGCTGCAACAATTTACTGATACAAGCAGTAATGGATGTTTTTTACACCACCTTTAGTAATGATCTACCGCCGTTAAAGCTAGCGCGCAATATCGGTCTAATGTTAGCGCAGCGCGCAGATGGTATCAAACTAAGAGTACTAAAATATGTACTAGGTTTGTGATATTTTTGCTGACTTTACTACTGCATCTAAAATAGAAAGTAATTCCGCTTCTTCCATAATCTTAATGTTCAGTTGTTGTGCTTTCATAAACTTGGAGCCAGGAGCCTTGCCAACAATCAATAAGTCGGTTTTAGCAGAGACGCTCCCACTAATCCTAGCGCCTAATGCTACCAGCTTACCCTTGATTTCTTCCCGTGATAAGGTAGTAATAGAACCTGTTAGCACAATAGTTTTACTAGAAAACGGATGAGCATGATTTACTGCGTCCAAGACGGATAGCGGAGATGCCCATTGAATGCCAATATCTGGGCTTAATAATTCATTGATTACAGCGAGATTGTTTTTGTTATTAAAAAAATTTTGTACATGGGTCGCAACTATTATTCCTATATCTTGAACATTAGTTAGTGATTCGATATCAGCTACCATGAGCGCACCCATATTTCTATAATACATTGCCAAATGGGCTGCTTTTGCCTCCCCGACTTCGCGAATGCCAAGCGCATAAATAAAACGGGCAAAAGTAGTTTCTTTAGCACGTTCGAGTGCATTAATCAATTTTTGCGCTGCCTTTGGCCCCATACGATGCAAACAAGTCACTCTATCTTTGTTTAGCCGAAATAAATCAGCTGGGTTTTGCACTAGTTTGCAATCTACTAGTTGATCAATAATTTGACTTCCCATACCAATGACATTCATTGCACGGCGGGAAACAAAGTGTTTCAGCGCCTCCTTACGTTGCGCATCGCAGTCTATACCGGCGATACAGCGAATAATCTTATCCCCTGTGACTTGCTCAACTTCGTTGCCGCATACTGGACAGTGTCGGGGACATTTCACTGTATGCGCATCCGTAGACCGTTGCGCGGTCACAACATTGATAATCTGCGGTATCACGTGACCGGCACGGCGAATCACGACCGTATCACCGATCATCAATCCAAGGCGTTTAATTTCATCATAATTATGTAAGCTAGCGTTACTAACTAGAGCACCAGCAACCAAAACGGGCTCTAGCCGTGCTACTGGCGTTATTCTCCCAGTACGACCGACCTGAAACTCAATATTTTGTACCCGGGTTAGTTGCTCCTGAGCCGGGAATTTATAAGCAATGGCCCAGCGAGGCGCACGAGCGATAAAGCCAAGCTGCTGCTGCTGCACTAAAGAATCGACCTTAATTACGACACCATCGATGTTAAAACCTAGCACCGGCCTCATCTTAAGCACCTGGCGATAAAACCCTAAAACCTTATTGTAGCCTGCACAACGGCGGATACGATCACTGACGGGCAAGCCCCATATTTTAAACTGCTGCAAGAGTTCCCAATGACCTCCTGGTAGTTCTTTTCCTTCGATTAGTCCTACTCCATAACACAAAAAATTTAGTGATCGTGTCGCGGTAATAGCAGGATCTATTTGTCGTAGCGAGCCAGCCGCTGCGTTGCGCGGATTAGCAAAAACCTTGCTTTTTTCTCGTTTCGCTATCTCATTCAGACGCAGGAAACCGGCTTCTGACATAAAAACTTCGCCACGAATTTCAATTAAGCGTGGCACATTGCCGTCATCTTTCAACCATAACGGAATCATACGTATAGTGCGCACATTAGTAGTGACGTCTTCACCTATCAGACCGTCTCCGCGAGTCGCAGCTCGTATTAGCTTACCATTTTTATAGAGTAAACTTACTGCTAGTCCGTCTAATTTTAGTTCACAGCAGTAGGTTAGATCATCGTTATGCTTTAATCTATCACGCACCCGCTTATCAAAAGTAAGGAAATCTGTATCTTCTAATATTTTATCTAGTGAGAGCATCGGCACCTTGTGGCGTACCTGGCGAAAGCGGCTTTGTGCTTGTCCACCAACATGTTGTGTGGGAGAATCGTTGGTTAGAAGATCAGGACGTTGCTTTTCTAGTTCGCGTAATTGCGTCATAACCCAGTCATATTCAACATCAGACACTTCTGGTGCGTCTTCTACGTAATATAACCAATTCCAATAACGTAGCTGTTCACGTAATTGCTGAATATGTTGTTCGATCTGTTTCATGGAGAATTTCATTCTCGCAGCAAAATAAGATATAAGCTAAGAAATTAAACTATTTTACCAAACGGTAGCGTCAAGTGCCGTTATTGATCTCCAGAATATTATAGATACGCGCTTTATATACATCTAACTTTTGCGGAGTCAACATATTACGCTTATCATCTAACACGACGCCGCCGCAATCATCGGCAATCTGCTGGGCAGATTGTAACATCAGCTTGAAGTTCTGATGGGCATCACCATAGGATGGTACTATCATGAACATAGATATGCCAGGAGTCGTAAATGTGGTCATGTTCTCCGTATTAAACCAACCAGGTTTGATCATATTTGCTAAACTAAATAGTACTGGTCCGCCGCCAGTAGGACTCAAATGACGGTGAAATATCTTCATATCACCAAATTGGAATCCAGCCTGTAAAAGGCTTTGCCATAAGTCTTCCCCGCCTATTACAGTGCCATTATAGGCAGCTATATTTAGCACAAGCACTGTTTCCCTTTCCCTATGAGGTGCCTGTGTAGTCTGAGTCTGCTGTGCGGAACACGAAGCATGGCTTTCCTGTTGAGTCTCATACGCTAACAAAGGTTCATCCGGCGGTATTAGTACGTCATAGTTAAATGAATCGTACTTAGTGTACGTGCACTCAAATGGTACGTCATTATCAAAATCTGGTTTATCTATATTTGTCTTATCAGATAGCTGCGTTTCACTATCACTACCATCCTGATATTTTTTTTTAGTTACTGAAGGATCGTGGAAAACTGCAGACTGCTCTTTACGACTAGTCCAAAAACCATGTAACAGCAGTACAATGATGGCCATTCCACCCATAATAATTAATATTAGACGCAAATTTTGTATCATTACTATCTCAGCTATTTGAGTTCATTTGATATTACCTACCAAACTGGCAAAACATTTATTCTTTTAAACTGTATTTCTCCGTGCCGACAAGTACAAGTCTTATAGTACAAAGTATTTCTAAGTTGATGGTAAAATACCAACATAGCAAATTCTATTTTGAAAACTTATTTCTTAATAACATATCGATAGATGATTATTTTACTTTTACCGATATACTGAAAGAGTATACTTATACTTAAATTATTCCTCTAATCTGTACTATAGGACTGGCCATGAGCAAAATTTACGAAGACAATTCGCTGACAATCGGCCATACCCCGCTTGTCCGTTTAAACCGTATTGGCAATGGCCGTATTCTAGCAAAAGTGGAATATCGTAATCCAAGTGGCAGCATTAAGTGCCGCATTGGTGCTAATATGATCTGGGATGCAGAGAAACGTGGCGTGCTAAAACCAGGTATAGAACTAGTAGAACCTACTAGCGGTAATACAGGTATTGCATTAGCCTATGTAGCGGCTGCACGTAGATATAAGCTAACTCTTACTATGCCAGAAACCATGAGTATTGAGCGGCGCAAACTACTGAAAGCCCTAGGAGCGAACTTAGTGCTGACTAATGGACAAAAAGGGATGAAGGGCGCTATTGCTAAAGCAGAAGAGATTGTTCTCACTAATCCAAAACGTTACCTTATGCTACAGCAGTTTAGTAATCCTGCTAACCCTGAGATTCATGAGCATACCACCGGCCCTGAAATATGGGAGGACACTGATGGAGAAGTGGATATTTTTATTGCTGGTGTTGGCACAGGCGGTACTCTAACTGGTGTCGGCCGTTATCTTAAGCGCCGCACCCAGAACCATAATGTGATCACAGTTGCGGTAGAACCTAGCGATTCGCCGGTGATCAGCCAGGCACTAGCTGGAGAAGTTATTACACCGGGACCACATAAAATTCAGGGTATTGGTGCCGGTTTCATTCCAGAAAACTTAGATCTAAGTATTATTGATCGTGTTGAAAAAATTACTAATGAAAAAGCAATCCATACCGCACGACGTTTAATGGAAGAGGAAGGCATCCTAGCTGGTATTTCTTCTGGTGCTGCGGTAGCTGCCGCGCTGAAATTACAAGAAGAAAAAACTTTATTTAATAAAAATATAGTTGTTATCTTGCCTTCTTCCGGTGAACGTTACCTCAGTACAGCTCTATTCGCAGATCTTTTCACAGCAACAGAATTACAATGAAATTTACCATAGCTTAATGAAAAGCACCCTACTGGGTGCTTTTTTGTAGTTAATATGCATGAAGCAATTATTATCTGCATATTGTAGTTTGTTATAAATGATATTTGAAATTATTTATCATAGCGTAGCGACTGTAGGACTAGTTCTTAATTATAATATAAGCTAAAGTAAACCTTTTAGGTTAAACTTTAGCACCATGAGACTGATATAATCTAATGAGTTGGGGAAACAAAATGTACCAACAAACAGTGATAATTACCGCTCCCAACGGTTTACATACTAGGCCAGCAACCCAGTTTGTCAAAAAAGCTAAAGGTTTTAATTCTGAAATTACCATCACCTCTAATGGTAAAAGCGTTAGTGCTAAAAGCTTGTTTAAACTGCAAACCCTCGGTCTTACGCATGGTACTATGATCACTATTGCCGCGAAAGGTGAAGACGAAAAGACAGCAGTAGAACATTTAGTCAAACTAATGGCAGAGCTTGTGTAATACATATAAAGGCACGTTATTTTTAGTTAACATATGTCACGAATAAGGTAGGGTTATGATTTCAGGCATATTAGCATCACCGGGCATTGCCTTTGGTAAAGCGCTACTCTTAAAAGAAGATAATATTGTCATCAACCGGAAAAACATTACTACCCCCCAGGTTGAACAAGAAGTCGAACGTTTTATCGCTGGACGCACCAAAGCGTCCGCACAGTTGGAAGCCATTAAAAAGAAAGCAGGTGCAACTTTCGGTAAAGAAAAAGAAGCTATATTAGAAGGACAAATTGCATTATTAGAAGACGAAGAATTTGAGCAGGACATCATAGTTCTGATTAAAGAAGATCTCGTAAGCGCCGATGCTGCTGTTTACTCTGTCATTGAGACTCAGGCTCAAGCACTAGAAAAACTTGACGACGAATATCTTAAAGAACGTGTCACTGATGTGCGTGACGTTGGTAAACGCCTGCTACGCAATATTCTTAGCATGCCTATCATTGATTTGAGTGCCATTAACGAAGAAGTAGTGCTAGTAGCTGTCGATCTGACACCATCCGAGACCGCGCAGCTGAATCTGGATAAAGTGCTAGGTTTTGTTACTAATCTAGGTGGTCAGACATCGCATACCTCTATTATGGCTCGCTCACTAGAATTGCCGGCAATAGTAGGTACCAGCAATGTGACAACAATAGTGAATAATGGTGACTACCTGATTATCGATGCAATTAACAACCATCTTTATATTAACCCAGCGCCGGTAATAGTAGAAAAACTAAAAAAGCTGCAAAGTCAGTATGTTGCTGAAAAAAACGAGCTAGCTAAGATTAAAGAACTACCAGCAATTACTATCGACGGGCACCAAGTAGAACTTTGCGCTAACATTGGTACTATACGTGAAATAGCCAGTGCGGAGCGTAATGGTGCAGAAGGTATCGGTCTTTATCGTACTGAATTTTTATTTATGAACCGCGATTCCCTGCCAAGCGAAGAAGAGCAATTTCAGGTCTATAAAAATATAGTAAAGTCGATGCCTACCGGTTGGGTTATAGCACGAACTCTAGATATAGGTGGTGACAAAGACCTCCCTTATATGCATCTACCGAAAGAAGACAACCCATTCCTAGGCTGGCGAGCGATCCGTATTGGCCTCGATCGTAAGGAAATATTACATACTCAGCTGCGCGCTATTCTTCGAGCGTCGGCATTTGGAAAACTACGTATCATGTATCCGATGATTATTTCAGTGGAAGAAGTACGTATCCTGAAGCTTGAATTAGATGTGCTAAAGGAGCAATTGCATAAAGAGCATCATAAGTTTGACAAAGATATTAAAGTTGGCGTTATGGTAGAAACACCGGCTGCAGCCGTGATAGCTAGTCATCTATCCAAGGAAGTAGACTTCTTTAGTATTGGAACAAACGATTTGACACAGTATACTCTTGCAGTCGATCGGGGTAATAAGTTAATTTCTCATCTTTATAATCCTATGTCTCCGGCTGTATTAATGTTAATTAAGCAAGTTATCGACGCATCTCATGCCGAAGGAAAATGGACTGGTATGTGTGGCGAGCTAGCAGGAGATGAACGTGCTACATTATTGTTATTAGGTATGGGACTAGATGAATTCAGTATGAGTGCAATTTCTCTCCCGCGTATAAAAAAAATTATTCGTAACACAACTTTTATTAATGCAAAATTATTAGCAGAAGAAGCACTAGCTCAACCAACCGCCGAAGATGTAATTAATCTAGTCAATAAGTTTATCAATAAGTTTATTAACTAAAAAGAGATGGGAAATAGTTACTCCTAAGTCAGGGTAAGAGATCTTCTGACGGAAGAAGAAACATTGAAGTGATTTTCAACGATAATATTATCAGTAATCCTGACGTTAGGTAACATTAAGTAAGTATGTGTATTAGCTCAGAGCAATCTACTTCAACTTGGGATAATGATTTGGTCGAAACATACCTTTGCTAGCTTACCTGTTGTTATTCCATGATACGTATAACACATTAACCGCCTGCGAGGTCCAATATGTCTTGTCCAGTTCTAGAACTCACGCAGCAGTTAATGATGTCTCCATCACTTAGCAATCAGGAGACCGGAGGCCAAGCTATCATAATTGCACGTCTACAGGCACTTGGCTTTACCATCGAACCTATGGTTTTCGATAACACCATAAATTTTTGGTCCTGGCGCGGTAATGGTCGTACGTTGGCCTTCTCCGGGCACACAGAAGTAGTGCCTAGTTATGGTGAGCAAAGCTGGGATAAGGAGAATCCACAGTTTAAACCAGCGCTACGTGATGGTATGCTATATGGCCGTGGCGCGGTAGATATGAAAGGCTCACTAGCAGCTATGGTCGTAGCCGCCGAGCGCTTTGTCAAACAACATCCGCACCATGAGGGCCGTCTAGCATTTCTGATAACTTCTGATGAAGAAGCGAGCGCACACAATGGAATAGGAACGGTTAAGGTAGTTGATACTCTGAGAGCTCGTAATGAACGGCTAGATTATTGTTTAGTAGGTGAACCTTCTAGCAAACGTCAGGTAGGAGATGTTATCAAAAACGGACGATGTGGATCGCTCATCGCTAATATTGTGGTTAAGGGCGTGCAGGATAATATTAGTTATCAGCATCTCGCGGATAACCCGGTACACCGAGCTATAAAACTATTACAAACTCTGGTATCCACAGAATGGGATCAAGGTAATGCTTTCTTCCCACCTACTACAATGCAGATTGCGAACATTCATGCTGGTACTAGTAGTATCCATGCTATACCAAGTGAACTAATAGTACAGTTGCATTTTCTGTTTAGCACCGAATTAACTGATGAAATCATCCGGAAGCGGGTGGATGCTATATTGCAACAATACGGCCTATATTACCACATTGACTGGTGGCTTTCCGGCAACCCATTTCTCACTACTCATGGAGAACTTTTAGAAGCGGTAGTTCGAGCAGTACAGCAATATCAAGAGATAACCCCTAGGTTAGAAACTACTGGAGGAACCTCCTACGGTCCCTTTATCGCACGCATGGGCGCGCAGATAGTTGAGCTCGGCCCGGTGAGCACAACTATCCATAAGGAGTGCGTTAGCGCTGCTGATTTACAGCTGTTGAGCCGTATGTACCAACGTATTATGGAGCTGCTAATTTTATAAAGTCTATTCGATGGTAATTGATTATATTGTATATAATCAAAACTTAGTAATTAGTTAAAAGAAACGCCGATACGTCTAGCTACTTCCTCGTATGCTTCAATAACACCGCCTAAGCTTTGACGAAAAAGATCTTTATCCATTTTCTTTAATGTTTTCTTATCCCATAATCGGCTAACGTCTGGAGAAAACTCATCACCTAAAACAACTTCGTCATTAAACAACCCAAACTCTAACTTAAAGTCTACCAAAATAAGTCCAGCATCATCAAAAAAATTTTTTAGAATATGATTAGTCTGATAAGTTAACTCTTTCATCTTAGCAAAATGCACCTCGCTAACCCAACCGAAGGTTCTGCAGTATGAAGCGTTGATGATTGGATCATTCATGGAGTCGTTTTTTAAAAATAAATCGTACAATGGAGGATCGAGAATCTGACCCTCTTTTATGCCTAAACGTTTTACGATTGAACCAGCAGCTCGGTTACGTACAACAAACTCTACAGGAATCATCTTTAGCTTCTTAACCAAAGTTTCATGATGAGATAGTACTCGCTCTATCTGTGTTGGAATACCGGATCTCAATAATTTTTGCATAATAATATAATTAAACTGATTATTTATCATACCTTTGCGATCAAATTGCTTGAGATACTTACCATCTAGCATTGAGATATCATTGCGGAATTCTAGTATCACAAAATGTGGGTCATCGGTAGTATAGACAGTTTTTGCTTTGCCGCGATAAAACTCCGCTAACTTTTTCATCTTTGCATTGATTCCTATTGACTTAACTATTGATCCTATTCTCTAGTTAATCCGCTGTATTAAAATAGTATTTTAGGGGGTAATATATCTAACTTACCGTTTTTGTTACTCATAATTGATGGGAACATATCATATAGCAGCAGAGTATGCCAGCTACTGTTTTGGTATACGCTCCTAATAAATCCTCTACTGATCATCGGTAAAATAAATATATATTCCTTTCTCGCAAATAATAGCTCATGCAGTTAAAATGATTTAGTTCCCATTTTTAAGCCATAAATTATTTTGGTAAATAGCGTACTATGATTGACAAAACCGTCTTCAGCTATAAAGAGGCAGGTGTAGATATCGATGCCGGTAATGCATTAGTCAACTATATTCAAGGTGTCGTTAAACAAACTGAACGTCCGGAAGTAATGAGTAAGTTGGGTGGATTCGGTGCTTTATGCGCGTTACCGCAGAAGTACCATGAGCCTATTCTGGTATCTTGCATTGACGGTGTTGGTACGAAACTCCGTCTGGCTATTGATTTAAAGCGATACCACACTATCGGGATCGATTTAGTAGCAATGTGCGTAAATGATTTAGTAGTACAAGGCGCTGAGCCTTTATTCTTTCTAGACTATTATGCTACTGGAAAACTTAATATAGAAACGGCTATGGTGGTGATACATAGTATCGCCGAAGGTTGCAGACAATCTGGTTGTGCACTCGTAGGTGGCGAAACTGCAGAAATGCCGGGTATATATCACGGTGAAGACTACGATATCGCGGGCTTCTGCGTCGGAGTCGTGGAAAAAGATAACATAATCGACGGCAGCATGGTACAAGCTGGCGATTCACTTCTAGCGTTGGCATCTAGCGGACTACACTCTAATGGCTATTCACTAGTGCGAAAAATTATAGCATGTCACCAGATTGACGCTAACTCTACTAAGGTAGAAGGAAAATTACTGGTAGATTATCTACTAACTCCTACGCGTATTTATGTTAAAACGCTGCTATCATTGATCCAGCAAATTCAGGTAAATGCTATCGTACATCTTACTGGTGGTGGATTCTGGGAAAATATCCCGCGCGTTCTACCAGTGAATACTCGGGCGATAATTAATGAAAATAGCTGGGAATGGCCAGCTGTATTCCATTGGATACAGCAAACTGGTAATATCAGCCATAATGAAATGTACCATATTTTCAACTGCGGAGTTGGTATGATTATCATAGTTCCTTCTACTAACCAAAAACAGGCGCTAAAAATTCTATCTAGCTTCGGAGAAAAAGCCTGGGTACTCGGTGAAATTAAGCAAGCTAAAGCTAAAAGTGAAAAGAAAGTTATGATTATCTGATGAAACGGCTTGTAGTTTTAATATCAGGTGAAGGAAGTAATCTCCAGGCGCTAATTGAAGCCTGTCAGCAGAGAAAGCTACCAGCGCAAATTTCGGCGGTAGTTAGTAACAAAGCTAGTGCCTACGGTCTAGTGCGCGCGGCAGTTATGAATATTCATGTCCATACCCTAGAAATTGAAAACTTTACTGAAAGTGAAGCTTTCGATCACGCTCTGATAGATATTATTGATCAATATCAACCTGATGCAGTGGTATTAGCAGGATATATGCGTCTTTTATCGGTGGCATTTGTCACCCACTACGCAGATCGTTTGTTAAATATCCATCCCTCGCTCTTACCACGTTATCCAGGTCTACATACTCACCGTCAGGCACTCACAAATGGTGACATAGTGCACGGAACTTCGGTACATTTCGTAACCGATAAGCTAGATAGTGGGCCCGTTATCTTGCAGGCACGAGTGCCTATTTTACCCAACGACGACGAAATCACATTAGCACTACGGGTAAAAAATCAGGAACATGTAATTTATCCTATTGTTATTGGCTGGTTACTATCAGGCAGATTAGTACTGCGCGCTGGTGCCGCCTGGCTAGATAACGTTCAACTGCCACCTAGCGGTTACGCTCTCAACTATCCGATAGTTACCTACAGTGATTTTTAGTAACCCATTACACTAAATTTACTTGTTATCTAAATCACAAACTATTACTGCGCACTAAACCTACACTTGATTACGTCCTCCAGAACGCCAGAGGAATCTCCCTACTTACAGCAACTCAACCATACGGTATTACAGTAATGTTGACCCTTTTAGCTAAGCATATAGGGATTGCATTGCCGATAGATCATATCAATTAGATGATTCATGTCGTTAAAGTTAAACAATAGCGTAAATTTTCCTACTATGGTAGACCAAAAGAGATAAATGGAGTCAAAAGAATAATGAGTAATAAAAAGCGCTATATAGAAAAAGAATTAAGCTGGTTATCTTTTAATGAACGTATTTTACAGGAAGTCGCCGATCAGAGCAATTCATTAATAGAACGTATGCGGTTTCTTGGTATTTACTCTAGTAATCTTGATGAATTTTACCAAGTTAGATTCGCTAATCTAAAACGCAGTATTTTGAGAACAGAAGCAAAAGGTACATACGCAATCTCACGCTCTCTTATCAAAGAAATTCAGGATAAAGTTCTTCACGCAGAGCATCAATTTGACTATTTGTACAAAGAATTATTGTTAGAGATGGCGCGCCATCAAATTTTTTTGATCAACGAAAAGCAGCTATCGCTTAGTCAACAGAATTGGTTACGTAATTATTTTCAAAAAAACTTACTACAGCATATCAAACCTATCATTATCCAGCACAACACCAACCTTGTACAAATATTAAAAGAGAATTCAGCTTATTTGGTTGTTGAAATTATTCAAGGCATAACAGTTCGCTATGCACTGCTAGAAATTCCTTCGGACAAGATAACGCGATTTATTCAATTACCAGACCAATCATCGAAATTGCATCTAAAAATGATACTCTTAGACAATATCCTGCGCTATTGCCTAGACGATATTTTCGTAGTATTGTTTGATTATGATGCACTCAATGCTTACTCAATGAAAATTACTCGTGATGCTCAATGTGAGTTTTTGAAGAAAAAGAAAACTGAATGTAGCCTACTAGAATTAATGTCATCTAGACTAAAACAAAGATTGACGGCAGAGCCAGTATGCTTAGTTTATCAAAGAGATATGCCTAATACTATGGTGGAAATGCTAAAAAATAAACTAGGTATGTCTTCTTGTGACTCTTTGATTCCGGGCGGACGCTATCATAATTTTAAAGATTTTATTACTTTTCCCTATGTAGGTTATGCAGGTAAAGCAAGTTTAGTTAATAACGAGCAGCCACGCTTACGTAATGTACGGTTCGATCAGGGCCGCAACGCATTCGATGCTATCCGCGCACAGGATGTACTATTATACTTTCCTTATCATACTTTTAGCCATGTGCTGGAGCTTCTACGTCAAGCTTCTTTTGATCTAAACGTTTTATTAATAAAAATCAGCATCTATCGGGTGGCTCAAAACTCGCATATTATGGATACTATCATCCATGCAGCTCATAATGGTAAAAAAGTTACAGTCGTGGTAGAACTGCAGGCGCGTTTTGATGAAGAGGCAAATATTAACTGGGCTAAGCGGCTGACTCAAGCTGGCGTACACGTAGTTTTTTCAGTTCCTGGGCTTAAGATACACGCTAAGCTGTTTCTTATCTCCCGCCGTGAAGGCTCCGATGTTATATACTATGCATATATTGGTACTGGTAACTTTAATGAGGAAACTGCTAGGCTATATACTGACTATTCTCTACTGACCTCTGATGCACGAATTACCAAAGATGTACGGCGGGTTTTCAATTTTATTGAAAATCCTTATAGACCGGTAAATTTCGATTATCTTATAGTATCACCGCAAAACGCGCGGCAAAAACTTTATCAGACTATTGATAAAGAGATGGCTAATGCCCAAGCAGGCAGAATCGCAGGTATTACGCTTAAGGTGAATAACCTAGTCGATAAAGGCTTGATAGATCGCCTATATGCAGCATCCAGCAGTGGCGTATGCATCCGTATTTTGGTGCGTGGAATGTGTTCTCTAATACCGGAGATGCCTGATATTAGCGAAAATATTAAAGTAACCAGTATTGTTGACCGTTATTTGGAGCACGATAGGGTCTATGTATTTGAAAATGGTGGTGATCAAACAGTTTTTTTATCTTCAGCAGACTGGATGCCCCGTAATATCGACTACCGTATTGAAGTAGCTGTACCGCTATTAGACCGACGTATTAAAAAGCAGGTATTAGATATTTTAGCATTGTTATTTAGCGATACAGTCAAAGCTCGGTATCTTGATGCTGGGCTCAGTAACCGCTATGTGCCGCACGGCAACCAATGTAAGATTCGTGCGCAAATTGCTGTCTACGATTATATTCAACAACTGGAAAAAACAGGATTGCAAACCTGACGTCTACCTATAAAGCAGGATTGCAAACCTAATGTCTACCTATAATAATAATTATTATTTCATGAGTGTGTACGCTTGATTTAACACGTTATCGATGGTGAAACCAAAGAATTTAAATAGTTCTTCCGCCGGTGCTGACTTACCAAAAGTATTCATACCAACAATAACACCGTCTACCCCTACGTACTTATACCAATAATCGGCAATACCTGCTTCAATCGCAATACGTGCAGTGACTACCTTCGGTAATACTAATTCACGATAGACTTTATCTTGTTGATCAAAAACGTCGGTAGAAGGCATAGATACTACACGAACTTGCCGGCCTTCATGGTTTAATTGCTGGTAAGTAGCAACGGCTAGCTCTACTTCCGAACCAGTGGCGATGATAATAAGTTCTGGTTGTCCAATGCAATCTTTTAAAATATAACCTCCGCGGGCAATATTAGCTAGCTGCTGCGTACTACGCTCCTGCTGCGCTAAATTTTGACGAGATAGAATAAGTGCTGTTGGACCATTATTACGCTCTATGGCTTTTTGCCAAGCGACGGCTGTTTCTACTTGGTCACAGGGACGCCAGTTGCTCATGTTAGGTGTTATGCGTAAGGTGGCTAGTTGTTCTACCGGCTGATGAGTTGGACCGTCTTCACCTAGCCCAATAGAGTCATGAGTATAAACCATGATATGCCGTGTTTTCATCATTGCCGCCATCCGTACGGCATTACGTGCATATTCGGCAAACATCAGGAAAGTAGCGGTATAGGGTAGGAAACTACCATGATGGGCAATACCATTTCCAATAGCCGTCATACCAAACTCACGTACACCGTAATGAATATAATTACCTGCAGGATCTTCTGTGATAGAGGTTGATCTCGACAAAAAAGTTAGGTTACTTGGACTTAAGTCAGCTGAACCACCAATTAGTTCTGGCAACATCGTACTGAAGACTTCTAATATATTTTGCGATGCTTTACGGCTGGCTATATTTTTTGGTTTAGCCTGCAATTGTTCTATGATTTTTTTGCTTTCTACCTGCCAGTTCGCTGGAAGACTACGATTTATCCTTCGGGTGAACTCTTGGGCTAGTTCAGGATAAACTTTATGGTAGGAAGCAAATTTTTTGTTCCAGGCTATTTCTTTTTTTTGTCCTGCTTTTTTTGCATCCCAACCATAATAGATGTTGTGTGGAATAACGAAAGGTTGTTCGTGCCAATCAAGAGCTTTTCTGGTTGCCTCTATTTCTTGATCTCCCAATGGGGCGCCGTGCGCACTATGGTTACCGGCTTGGTTCGGTGCCCCAAAAGCTATAATAGTTTTACACAGCAACAGCGATGGCTTATTAACTACGGCTCTAGCGCTTTCTATGCCAGCTTTGATTGAATTGCTATCGTGTCCATCGACATTACGTACTATGTGCCAACCGTAGGCTTCAAATCTAGCTGCTGTATCATCGCGAAACCAGCCTGTTACATTACCGTCGATAGAAATACCATTATCGTCGTAAAAAGCAATGAGTTTTCCCAGCTTCATGATGCCAGCTAAAGAACCGGCTTCGTGGGAAATGCCTTCCATTATGCAGCCGTCGCCTAAAAAGACATAAGTGTAATGATCAACAATTTGATGTTGCGGACGGTTAAACTGTGCTGCTAAAGTACGTTCACCAATGGCTAATCCTACTGCGTTGGCAAAACCTTGCCCAAGTGGTCCAGTAGTAATTTCTACCCCATCAGTGTAACCATATTCTGGGTGTCCCGGTGTTTTTGAGTGTAGCTGACGGAAGTGTTTGAGTTCTTCCATCGGCAAATTGTAGCCTGTTAGATGAAGTAAGCTATATAAGAGCATAGAACCGTGGCCATTAGAAAGAATGAAACGGTCGCGATCTACCCAGTTTGGGTTAATAGGACTGTGATTCATATAGTCACGCCATAAGACTTCAGCAATATCAGCCATGCCCATAGGGGCGCCGGGATGGCCCGAGTTCGCTTTCTGCACTGCGTCCATGCTTAAAACACGGATTGCGTTGGCGAACGCTTTTCTTGATGTCATTGAATGCTCACTCCAATATTACAATTTTTCCGCTAGAATATTTTCTAGATGTTGCTGATCACGCGCGAATTGACGGATACCATCAGCTAATTGATCAACGGCCATGGCGTCCTGGTTGTGTTCCCAGCGAAATTCTGATTCAGAAAGTAGTGTTGGATGATGAAATACTTTAGTAGAGGGAGAAAGTTGACGCTCTACATACTGATAGCGATTACGCAGTTCTTCTAGCATTGCTGGCGAAATAGTTAGACGGTCACAACCTGCAAGGGCTAATATTTGCTCCACTTTACGAAAGCTAGCGCCCATAATGACAGTTTGATAGCCGTGCTGCTTATAATAGTTATAAATGGTACGCACTGATTTAATACCGGGATCATCATGAACCGAATACGGTTCCAGCAGTTGACGCTGGTGATACCAATCATAGATACGGCCGACAAAAGGTGAGATAAGATAAACACCTGCCTCGGCACAAGCGCGAGCTTGTGCGAATGAGAAGATCAAAGTAAGATTACAATTAATACCTTCTTTTTCTAGCTGTTCTGCTGCTTTAATACCTTCCCAAGTCGAAGCAATTTTTATCAGCACACGCGATTTATCGATACCTTCCTCTTGATACAAACGGACTATTTTGTGGGCCTTAGCTATGCACATGTCGCAATTAAATGAGAGACGTGCATCTACTTCAGTAGAGATACGCCCTGGTATAATTTTAAGAATTTCTACACCTATATTTACTGCAAGCTTATCACTTGCATTTATGATCTGAGAATTGCGATTTCCCCCTTGCTTACGTGCATAAGCAAGTATATATTCAAGCATTATCTGGTAAGAGCTTAATCTAGCTGCTTTCAGAATAAGAGAAGGATTAGTCGTAGCATCCTGCGGTGTATAATTTAAGATTGACTCGATGTCTCCACTATCAGCGACTATGGTGGTAAACTTTTTTAGGCCTTCTAACTGATTCATTTTTTTACTCCATGAGTATTATGATATCGTATTAAGATATCAAGTCAAATATGTTTGGGTATCTTTTTTCAATACTAGGTTAAAACTTCACTACGTATCGTGAGATATCATAACTTAATCAGTTCCGTTAATAACGACTCTCCTCAATACTGAATAACAGTATTATTCTGCTGATTCTAGTGTACAACAAGGTACCTTCCGAATAAGGCTTATAGCTTTTCACACTTCTAAAGCACGAATCGATATATAAAATCATTACATATTATCCATCAGTTATAAATAAACTAGAGAGTAATTCGTAGTTGTATTCAACATGAAAAACATCACATAGCAAATTTTATAGTTGCTTAGGTAAATAGGTAGCAATGGCATTTTTCCTAAATAAGGTAAGAAACAGAAAGCAAATTTATGAATCTAAATTATTCCTAATTTCCCTCCTGCGGCAGTTAGATCTAGTGGAGGCTTAGTTGAGAAGATGGCAGTAAGTTATGGAACAGTACAGTAGTGATAAGCAAAATCAATTAATTGTGGGTAGGTAGCGGTAATGCTATCTCTAACTACTCAACGCGTATTGCCCGGCTTTAGAATGAGTCTTGGCAGCAGTTTGTTGTTTATAGGTATAATCTTAATACCACCGCTCACCGCTCTTTTAATACAATTGGCACATATGAGCTGGTCACAATACTGGGCTGTTATAACTAGCCCAGAGCTTATCGCTGCCTATAAAGTAACCATACTATCGGCCTGTGTAGCTTCGCTGTTCAATGCTATTTTTGGTATGTTGATGGCTTGGATATTGACCCGCTACCGGTTTCCAGGCCGAATGTTACTAGACAGTTTGATAGATCTACCATTCGCCTTACCTACCGCTGTAGCGGGCCTAACGCTAGCAACACTCTTTTCCACTAATGGCTGGTATGGTAGCTGGCTAGCGCAGTTTGGAATACAGGTTTCGTATACTTGGCTGGGTATTACGGTAGCAATGGCATTTACGAGTATCCCGTTTGTTGTGCGTACAGTGCAACCAGTACTAGAAGAATTGGGATCTGAGTTTGAGGAAGCGGCCGAAACGTTGGGAGCAAGACGATGGCAGACATTTTTCTACGTTATGTTACCAGAGCTTACGCCGGCGTTGCTAGCTGGCACCGCGCTCTCTTTTACCCGTAGCCTAGGTGAGTTTGGTGCCGTTATTTTTATTGCCGGCAATATCGCTTGGAAGACTGAAGTTACATCACTGATGATTTTTATTCGCCTACAGGAGTTTGATTACCCAGCGGCCAGCGCTATAGCTTCTGTGATCCTAGCCGTTTCATTGCTACTGTTATTGGCGATTCATGTGTTGCAATCACGTTTTGGCCGACGCTTGGGAGAATAATTGAGGATAATAATGACCGCTATCTCCGCTGTAAATGATGCACCACGCTATAATAGCCATTGGAGAAAATGGCTATTGATTAGTCTAGGCGCTCTAACCTCTATACTGCTGCTATTTATTCCAATGTTATATATCTTTTTTACCGCCTTATCTGAGGGCTTATCGGCCGTTTGGCTGAATATCATAGACAAAGATATGTTGCACGCAATCTGGCTGACAGTATTAGTAGCTCTTATTACGGTACCAGTCAATCTTATTTTTGGCATTTGCATGGCATGGTTGGTAACCCGCTTCCACTTTCGTGGTCGTCAGTTGTTACTAACGCTAATCGATGTACCGTTTGCAGTTTCGCCGGTAGTAGCAGGGTTACTCTATCTGTTATTCTATAGCACTAACAGTCCTATTGGTGTATGGCTAAATAACCATAATCTACAACTAATGTTCTCTTGGCCTGGTATGGCTATGGTAACTATTTTCGTAACCTGTCCGTTTGTGGTACGTGAGTTGGTACCGGTGATGCTAAGTCAGGGTAGACAGGAAGATGAAGCGGCTGTTTTGCTAGGAGCATCTGGCTCACAGATGTTTCATCGCGTCACTTTGCCAAACATTCGCTGGGCATTACTATATGGCTTAATTCTCACTAATGCTCGTGCAATTGGTGAGTTTGGAGCAGTTTCGGTGGTATCCGGCTCTATTCGCGGTGAGACATATACCTTACCGCTGCAAGTTGAATTACTACATCAGGATTACAATAATATAGGCGCTTTTACTGCCGCTGCATTGCTTACTTTGATGGCCATATTAACTTTATTTCTAAAGAGTGGCTTGCAATGGCGTCTCGCGCGCCATCAGGCAGAACTGCAACCTAGGAAATCATAATGAGTATTGCTATTGAGAATGTTAGTAAATTTTTTGAGCATACCAAAGTGTTGAACGATATCTCTTTGGATATCACGTCTGGTCAAATGGTCGCACTATTAGGGCCGTCTGGCTCGGGTAAAACAACATTACTCCGGATTATCGCTGGTCTAGAACACCACAATAGCGGTAGTCTACGTTTTGCTGGAAAAGATGTTAGCCAGGTGCATGCCCGTGATCGTCATGTTGGTTTTGTGTTTCAACATTACGCGTTATTCCGACATATGACTGTCGCAAATAATATTGCCTTTGGCCTTACCGTTTTACCACGTCGATCACGTCCGAGTGTCTCCGTTATTAAACAAAAGGTTACTCGTTTACTAGATATGGTGCAACTGGGACATTTAGCTAATCGCTATCCCGCACAGCTATCTGGCGGACAAAAACAACGTGTGGCGCTAGCGCGCGCCTTAGCGGTAGAGCCGGAGATTTTGTTACTAGATGAACCATTCGGTGCATTAGACGCCCAGGTACGTAAAGAGCTACGCCGTTGGCTGCGTCAGCTCCATGAAGAGTTGAAATTTACTAGCGTATTTGTAACGCATGATCAAGAAGAAGCAATGGAAGTCGCAGATCAGGTAGTAGTCATGAGCCAGGGTAATATCGAGCAGGTTGGTACACCACAGGCTGTCTGGCGTAATCCGGCTAGCCGCTTTGTCTTAGAGTTTCTGGGAGAAGTCAATCAATTAGAAGGTGAGATACGTAGTTCACAGCTATTTGTCGGCCCGCATCACTGGCCGCTAGATTATTCGACATCTATAGGTTACCAGGGAAAAGTTGATTTATTTCTACGACCTTGGGAAATGGAAGTCAGTGAACAGTTTAGTACCCGTTGTCCATTGCAAGTACAGATTGTTGATGTCAGCCCACGCGGATATTACTGGCAGTTGACCGTTCAGCCTTTAAGTGGGCATTCAGAAATGTTAACGGTGGTAATTCCTGGTGACGTACCTAACGTACCACAGCGAGGTACGAACCTCTATTTGGGTGGTCAGAATGCTAGATTATACGCAGGTAATAAAGCTTTGTGGCCAGTAACTTTAGCAAAAAGTGCTTGACTGACATTCTCTCGCTCTAGCGCATCATATTTTATGGCATGGTTAAAAGTGCTAATATTAAAGCTTAATAATCTTGCAAAGAGTCCATTATGGCTTATTTCTATTTGTTCATTGCCATTACTTCGGAAGTTATTGCTACCTCATCGCTAAAGGCATCTGCTGGTTTTACTAAATTATATCCCTCTATCGTTGTAGTTATGGGTTATACTATTTCATTTATAATGCTTTCACTAGTTTTACAAACACTACCAGTGGGCATTGCTTATGCTTGCTGGGCAGGGCTAGGTATTTTTTTTGTAACTATTGCGGGTTATTTTTTATATGGACAAAAGCTAGATATTTTTGCTATCAGCGGTATTAGCTTAATCATCGTAGGAGTGCTGGTAATTAATATATTCTCCGAAACAGCCCGTTCTAACTGTTAGAGATATTGCAAGCAAAAGTCTTTAGATTGAGAAATAAAATTCAGGTACCGTTTTATTTATTGAAACATTTTAAGTATAAAGGTAAATGACTAAATGAATCAGCATCAAGAACTCATAGATAAGAATAAAAAACAGGTAGCCTGGATAAATGAGGCAGACTGTATTGGCTGTACCAAATGCATGAAAGTATGTCCTGTCTACGCTATTATTGGTACGCGCCACGCCATACATACTGTCGTACGTGATCTTTGTACTGGCTGTGCTCGCTGTATTCAACCTTGTCCTACGGACTGTGTAGTCATGCGTTCTGTTAAAGTTATTAACATTAAGTAATAACTATGTGATGTAAACAAAGTAAAATATAAAGTTATTTTCACAGTCCCCACTCGACTACTTAAATAGTTTGACTTATGTATGTCATATCACTATTGCCACTTAAGTAAGCAATAATTTTTTTTACCCCGTTGCAAGAGCGTGTAACGTCTATATAGACGGTCTGCTTCGCGAAAAACGTACTCGGTCGAAACAAGTTTCTTACCATTAATTGCTATAGCATTGGAGGTAATCATTCTACGTGCCTGCCCGCGGGACGGCGCTAGTGAGGCAGCTACTAGTGCCTGCTGCAAATCAACGTTCTGTGTAATATTTACCATAGGTATTCCATCTTGTGCTAATTGGTTCAAGTCATGCTCAGTGAGATCGCTAAAGGCCCCGGTAAATAGGCTAGTGGTAATACGTTTTGCCGCCGTTAATCCATGCTCGCCATGTACCATACGAGTTACTTCTTCTGCTAGTATATATTGGGCGCGGTGCGCTTTATGACTTATGTTATCTTCCTCTTCCAGCGCTTTTATTTCAGCTAGCGATATAAAGGTAAAAAACTTGAGAAAACGATATACCTCGTTGTCAGAGGTATTAAGTAAAAATTGGTATAATTTGTATGGACTCGTCTTCTGGGGATCTAGCCACACCGCACCACCATGAGTTTTACCTAATTTAGTCCCATCAGACTTAGTCAGCAATGGCACTGTTAAACCATATACCGTGTTCTGATACATTCTCCTAGTAAGATCGATGCCCGAGATGATATTGCCCCATTGGTCTGAGCCTCCGATCTGTAGTACCACGCCATATTTTTGGTTTAGGCAGGCAAAGTCATACCCTTGCAATAGATTATAAGAGAATTCGGTAAATGAAATACCACTTTCGTATCGGTTAAGGCGCAGTTTGACTGCTTCTTTATTGATCATTTGGTTAACCGAAAAATGTTTACCTATATCGCGTAAAAACGTCAGCACATTCATAGCTCCAAACCAGTCATAGTTGTTGGCTACGATCGCGCTATTGTTGCCACTGTTGAAATCCAAGAATAGCGAGATATTATTTTTGATCTTTTCTGTCCAAAACTGCGCGGTCTCTATAGTATTCAACTTACGTTCAGTAGCTTTAAAGCTTGGATCTCCAATGAGACCAGTGGCACCACCAATTAGTACCACTGGTCGATGACCAGCTAGTTGAAAGCGTTTAAGACATAGCAAAGGTAGCAAATGTCCTAAATGCAAGCTATCATTGGTAGGATCAAAACCACAATAGAGTGAAATTGGTCCAGAGTTTAACCGGTTAGCTAAACCTTTATCGTCTGTAATCTTAGCAATCAAGTTTCGCTCATGCAATTGTTGTATTAAGTTACTACAGACCATCTCTTTCCTTATATAAAAGAGCTGTTATGGCGCCAGCCTGTCAATATGCCAGCCACTTTTTACGCGTTGGTAAATAAATCGATCATGTAATCGATGCGCGCCACCCTGCCAGAACTCCATGGTATCAATATTAATACGGTAGCCGCCCCAAAAACTTGGTAATGGTACTTTACCTTCCTGAAAATTTTGTTTCAATTCCTGGAAAGTACTTTCCAGGAATTCACGGGCTTCAAGCCTACTAGACTGTCGGGAAGCCCAGGTACCAATCTGGCTGTCTCGTGGACGACTGTAAAAGTAATGCATCACTTCGCTGAGCGATACTAGTTCGGCACTACCTAACACCATTACCTGTCGCTCCAAAGCATGCCAAGGAAAGTGCAAGCAGATACGTGGATTATACGTAAGATGTTGTGCTTTGCGACTACCTAGATTGGTGTAGAAGACCATTCCCTTAGTATCGAAGTGTTTTAGCAAAACTAAACGTTGATAAGGTTGTCCGGTTTTGTCTACGGTCGCGACACTAACGGCGGTGGTGTCAAACAATTGCGCTGTGCGGGCTTGTTGCAGCCATCGCTCAAATAGCTCCATAGGTTCTGCCGTTAAATCAGTACGACGTAACCCGCTCCGTGTATACTCTCGTCGCATCCGGGCGATATCAATCTTATTTTTATTCATTATCTAATGTCGTTATTGTATGCAAGCAGAGCTAAAGTAGTGTAGTACTATTATTTTTTTTATTAAAATAATAGTACTACATTTTTTATTTTTATCTGAGTCTTAGCATGTAGACTTACCATCAGTATTGGAAGCCAAAAAACTAATTATCTAATATAATTAGATGGTATGATATATACAAAACCGGCCTGAAGGAAGGTCGGTTTTTTTCTTATTGCGATAGCTAAGATTTATTATAAAGCTCGAGAATATTTTTCTCTAGTTTGGTAATCATATTACTTAATAAACGAATCTCCTCTTGGCTAATGCCATTTAGGATTTCGTCTCTGGTACCATCGATAACATCATTAACTTTTTTAATAATAGGTTCTGCTGCGTCCGTAAGTTTTATCCTCTTTGCGCGTCGATCGTTAGCGCAAGTCTGCCGGGTTATAAGTCCTTTTTCTTCTAATTGATCTAGCGTCCGTACTAAGGATGGCTGTTCGATACCGATAGCTTTTGCTAACTGAATCTGCGACTGTTCAGGAGGTAACTGACAAATATTATGCAAAGTTATCCAATGCGTTTGTGTGAGTTCTAAAGGTTTTAAGCGGTGGTCAATTAAAGCGCGCCAGACTCTAACAAGTCGCGCTAAGTCAGATCCTAATGGTGATTCCAATTTTCTCTCCTTATAATTTAAGCTAGTTAAGCTTACTCCCTCAATTATCCTCCTTCCTAATGGGTGAAGGAGCAAATGACAAAGAGATATACATACCAGTATATAAGCATCTTGCAGATACTGATGAAAAAGTAATTTTTCTGAATTATACTATAAATAGTATGTGATATTACAACATATGTTAAATAATATTTACAGACAATAAATCAATATTACCGTAGCTAGCATGGTAGACTGACACCTTCAAAAGGTATTCATAACTGTAACACTATTATTGCCATATACGTAGTTTATTGTTAATTTAAGTTTATCAAATAATATAAGTTATTATACCATGTGGTTTATTTATATTAAGCGTGATTCAAATATGATTGTAATCAGAATCAAAATTAACTTATTTATGATCGGCTATTACTCATAAATAAGTAACTCGCGATATAAGTGCAAGGCGTAGTAAAATTTGCCATAATTAGAACTAGATTCGCTAACAATTAAGAATAAGCATGGCCGAAAAAGACGAAGTAAACACCCTCCGTGCCCGTTTTCGTGGTTTTTATCCAGTTGTCATTGATGTGGAAACCGCTGGTTTTAATGCTGGTACCGATGCTTTACTAGAAATTGCAGCCATAACCATTAAAATGGACGATAAAGGTTGGTTAAAAGCTGACAAAACTCTACATTTTCATGTAGAACCATTTCCTGGTGCTATTTTACAACCCGAAGCACTCATCTTTAACGGTATTGATCCAGATAATCCCCTGCGCGGAGCGGTTACAGAACATGAAGCGTTACATGATATTTTTAGAATGGTACGTAAAGGTATTAAAGATCAAAAATGTCACCGGGCGATTCTTGTCGCGCACAATGCTGCTTTTGACCACGGTTTCCTGATGGCGGCTGCAGGTCGTACGAGTCTAAAGCGTAATCCTTTTCATCCATTTGCTACGTTTGATACAGCAGCTCTCAGCGGCTTAGTTCTTGGTCAGACAGTACTAGCAAAAGCTTGTATTACTGCAGGTATTGCTTTTAATAACAGTGAAGCACATTCCGCACTGTACGATACTGAGCGGACTGCAGAACTTTTCTGCGAGCTAGTCAACCGTTGGAAACGATTAGGTGGCTGGACAGATATTAGATCACTATCTAATATGATTAACAGCTGATTTGATTATTATATTATGGGTTATTTTGAGCCTGGCTATTGTATTTATCTACCGTCTTCTTAATCAGCGACTGTAGTTCGCCACGCTGATACATTTCAATGATGATGTCACAGCCGCCTATCAACTCACCGTCTATCCATAATTGAGGAAAAGTAGGCCATTGTGCCCATTTTGGTAGCGCAGCGCGGATATCAGGAGTGATCAAGACATCAATATAAGCAAAACGCTCGCCACAGGCTGATAGTGCTTGCACTGCCTGAGCTGAAAAACCACAGCTGGGTAATTTGGGTGAACCTTTCATATATAGAAGGATTGGGTTGTCTGTTATTTGTTGCTTGATTTTATCAATGATCTTCATCATAAGATGATTTCCTATTTTTTATTTACTATTTCTGATGATATTAACGTATTACTATTAATAGTAAATTTTTATATACCAGAATACTAAGTCAAATAATCCCAAAGAATTTGAAGCACATATCTAAATTAGATGAACGGAATTAGCTTAATCATAGACTACTATTTTACTATTTGTTGCATAGAGCTTCAAATTGTATTTTTGAGTTTGAATAGGTACTGATATTAACGGATTCTACGAAGATCAGTTTCTTCCCTTTCGCGTGCTATTAAAAATCTCTCCACTGTATCTACAGTAGCCTGCGTTTGCTGATCTATTTCGATATTTACTATCGCCTTGCTCAGCTTTTGACCTAGCGTTGTGCGGGTAATAGTTTCCGGAATTAAATTAAGGCAAAATATATGATCTGCGACTTCTCCTATTGTCAAACTAATACCATCTATACCAATATAATTTTTATAAAAAATATATTTTTTAAGCTTTTTATTAGCTAAGCTACACCAAACTTTACGGTTGTTCTCTGAAGAGGTAATTTTTATCAATTCTGCGGTGCCGATGATATGTCCGGACATCAAGTGACCACTTATTTCAGCATTAAGGCAAGCGGCTCGCTCAAGATTTATATTATCACCTACCTGTAAGGTGCCTAAATTAGTCTGTTTTAGTGTCTCTTTGATGAGATCGAAACTTACTAGGTTTCCGTTAATATGGGTTACTGTTAAGCAGCAACCATTGTGAGCTACCGATGCGCCGTTAGTTAGTCCTGGCAACAAATGATCTGGAAATTCGATTTGATGGGTGCGTAAATCATCTTTCTCTGTTATAGCGATAATGGGCGCGATACCCTGAACAATACCTGTAAACATACATTTACCTTTTATTCTAAGAATACTTCTCGAAATATTATTGAATTAGGAGTATATGATATTTTCCTTTCTATTCTTCTATTCTGACATATTATGATAAGTATGGGGTACTATATATCTGATTATTAGTATTACTGTTTATCTGATGTTAATATAAATATATACAAATACTATTGCCTCTTATAAGTAAGGGGGTTAATATTATTCTGTAACGTAGAAATAGTACTATGCGTCCGTAGCTCAGTTGGTGAGAGCACTATCTTGACATGGTAGGGGTCGGTGGTTCAAGTCCACTCGGACGCACCAAATTTCTTTTATGAGTTCCCTTCTTAAGGCCTTGCCTTGATTTTCGTACGACGCAACTAGCTCGAGTAGCGTCTTATGACCCTAAAATTTGAATAAGCAAAAGTAAACTTGCTGGGGTACCAGGATTCGAACCTGGGGATGCCGGAATCAGAATCCGGTGCCTTACCGCTTGGCTATACCCCAAAAAATTGTGGTGAGGGTAGGGTGGCTACGACGGGACTTGAACCTGTGACCCCAGCATTATGAGTGCTGTGCTCTAACCAGCTGAGCTACGTAGCCAAATTAGATTGGCTGGGATACCAGGATTTGAACCTGGGGTGGCGGGATCAAAACCCGCTGCCTTACCACTTGGCTATATCCCAATATATGGGATTGGATACGGGAGGCGAGACTTGAACTCGCAAACCTTACGGCGCCAGAACCTAAATCTGGTGCGTTTACCAATTTCGCCACTCCCGTATACTCTTATAATTATATGTAATGATACGTGAAAAGGCGCATTATGATGATTTGCTTAACTTCAGTCAATATCTTTTTCTCAAGATTCATGACCTTATGATATCTAATCATACCTGAACTACACTATATTATCTGGTATACTCAATTAGTCATAATTACTACTAATATTTATGTTGCTTATTAAGAAATATATAAACATGAGACATCATGAGGAATATCAACATGAGTAAAGCTCCAGCTTATTTAAATAACTTTATAATTAAGATTATTAACCAAGATCTAGCGTTAGGTAAGTATACTTCGGTGCATACTCGTTTTCCTCCTGAGCCCAATGGTTACTTACATATAGGACATGCTAAATCTATTTGCCTAAACTTTGGTCTTGCCGAAAATTATCAGGGGCAGTGTAATTTAAGATTTGATGATACTAATCCGGTCAAAGAATATATAGAATTCATTGAATCGATTAAAAACGACATACTCTGGTTGGGATTTAAATGGAGTGGTGACATTCATTATTCCTCAGACTATTTTGATCAATTATACGACTATGCACGAGAACTGATTAGTAAAAGCCTAGCCTACGTTGACCATCTATCTTCAGATGAAATACGCGAATATCGCGGCACTTTGACGAAACTCGGAATAAATAGTCCTTACCGCAATCGTAGTGTTGATGATAACTTGGTGCTGTTCGCAAAAATGCGTCGTGGAGAATTTATGGAAGGTAGTGCCTGCTTGCGGGCTAAGATTGATATGGAATCGCCGTTTATCGTGATGCGTGATCCAGTGCTCTATCGCATAAAATTTACTGATCATCACAGGACGGGAACCAAGTGGTGTATTTATCCTATGTACGATTTTAGCCATTGCATTTGTGATGCTCTGGAAGGAATCACGCATTCTTTATGCACCCTTGAATTTCAAGATAACCGCCGTCTTTATGATTGGATTCTTAATAACATTAGTATCGATGTCCACCCGCGCCAGTATGAGTTTTCTAGGCTTAATATCGAATATACAATAATGTCTAAACGTAAATTACATCTGCTTGTCAGCGACAATATTGTTGAATGCTGGGACGACCCGCGTATGCCCACCATTGCCGGTTTGCGACGTAGAGGCTATACTGCAGCATCAATTCGAGAATTTTGTCACCGTATCGGTGTTACAAAGCAGGATAATAATGTCCAAATCGCAGCTCTGGAAGCCTGCATTCGCGAAGAGTTGAATGAAAGCGCGCCGCGTATTATGGCTGTGATAGATCCAGTTAAAGTGATTATCGATAATTTGCCAGTCGGCTATCAGGAAAAAATAGCTATGCCGAACCATCCCAATAAACCAGAGATGGGTATACGTCAGGTGACTTTAAGCCGCGAAATATATATTGATCGTGCCGATTTTAGTGAAATTAATTATCAGAAGCAATATAAACGCCTGGTACTTGGTAAAGAAGTACGCCTACGTTATGCATATGTGATTAAAGCTGAGCGTGTTGAAAAAAATGAACAAGGTGAAATTGTTATTATTTATTGTCGTTATGATCCACATACTTTAAATAAAGTACCAGCCGATAACCGTAAAGTAAAAGGTGTAATTCACTGGGTTTCAGCTACCCACTGTATCGTAGCATCGTTCCGGCTATACGATAAGCTATTCACATTACCTAATCCAGTAACTGCAGAAGATTTTAGGGTAAACCTAAATCATAAATCGTTAGTTATTCGCCAAGGAGTCGTTGAAGCTAGCCTACTAACTACTAAAGTAGGGGAATCCTATCAGTTTGAGCGTGAGGGATATTTCTGTACTGATAGTCACCAATGTAGCCAATTTAGTAAATCGCGACTAGTTTTTAACCGTATTGTAAGACTGCGTGATACTTGGTTAGCAAAGGTTGAGCTCTGAGGTAGTAGTCAGTAAAATTAGTCTATATGCCACTCACATCGCACCTGCTTGACCCAACTTGTAACTCTATCAGTCGTTAATTCTGGTTGACGGTCTTCATCGATAGCTAAACCTATAAAGTGATCGTCATTAGCGAGTGCTTTCGAAGCTTGAAAATGATAGCTTGCGGTGGACCACGATCCAACTAGGGTGGCGCCATGTGGTTCGATAATATCGCGGAGGATGCCCAACGCGTCACAAAAGTACTCAGTATAATCTTCCTGGTCACCGCAGCCAAATAACGCGACTGATTTTCCTGAGAAATCTATTTTCTTCATAGTCGGCAAGAAATCGTCCCAGTCACATTGTGCTTCTCCGTAGTACCAAGTTGATATACCAAACAGCAGTAGCTCATACTGCTCTAAATCTTCTTGATTGCTTCTTGCAATGTCAAATAAATCAGCAATATCTGTACCAAACTGCTTCTGAATCATCTGAGCAACATTTTCTGTATTGCCAGTGTCACTACCAAAAAAAATACCTACTCGCGCCATGAATATAATAACCTCTTAATGTTTTGTAATTCATTCAAAATAGAAATACATAGATAATAGCTGCGCGCTAATACTATATCTATAGTATATATTTAACGATAAATGATACTATATGGCTGACTGTATCGTTGACGATTTTTTATTACCTCTAGTATCAATAATATATAGCAACTGTGATCAAAAGCTAAAATAAGACAGTTCCTAACCAAAATAGATAATATTGAACTTTAATTCATTAACCCGCAAGGTCAAAATGCTAATGGCTAATCATCATCCACGTGCTGGATATCCTACTAACCAGTGTGATTTAATTAATATAGGCCAATTAACTTCTCAGTATTATACACTTCAGCCAGAGTCGGGCAACAGTGCCCAAGCTATTAAGTTCGGTACGTCTGGACATCGTGGTACTGCAGGCCGCTATAGTTTCAACGAAGCTCATATTCTAGCGATTAGTCAAGCTATTGTAGAATACCGCACGAACCAAAAAATTACCGGACCTTGTTATATAGGTAAAGATACCCATGCGCTTTCAGAGCTAGCTTTTATTTCTGTCTTAGAAGTTCTGACAGCTAATAGAGTAGAAATTATAGTACAGAATGATAATGGTTATACCCCTACGCCGGTAATTTCTAACGCCATTATCACACATAACCGCATAGAGGATCATCAGGCCGACGGCCTCGTTCTAACACCATCGCACAACCCGCCAGAATATGGCGGTATCAAATATAATCCACCTCACGGTGGACCAGCAGATACCAAAGTTACACAAATGATAGAGAAGCGTGCCAACGTCCTACTAACTAATAACTTACGTGGTGTGCAACGCTTAACGTTCAATAAAGCCTGGCAGAGTGGTTATATCCACTTCCAGGATTTTGTGAATAGTTATGTCGAAAACTTGGCCAGCGTAGTCGATATCCAAGCTATTAAGAATGCTAGACTAAAAATTGGTGTCGATACTATTGGTGGCTCTGGTATCGCCTATTGGGAGCGTATTGCACAATATTATGAGTTAAATTTGACATTAGTTAACGCAGAAGTAGACCAAACATTTAGCTTTATGCACCTAGATTATGATGGTATAATTCGTATGGATTGCTCGTCAGCAGCTGCCATGACTGGTCTAATCATGTTGCGCGAACAATTCGATTTAGCGTTCGCTAACGATCCTGATTATGACCGGCATGGCATCGTGACACCAGCAGGATTAATGAATCCAAATCACTTTTTAGCAGTAGCTATTAATTATTTATACCAGCATAGACCACAGTGGAATACTGATGTAGGGGTGGGTAAAACCATAGTGTCAAGTACAATAATTAATCGAATTGTCGGAAGTCTTAGCCGCCGTCTAGTAGAAGTTCCAGTAGGTTTTAAGTGGTTTGTAAATGGATTATTCGATAGTATGCTTGGCTTTTGCGGTGAAGAAAGTGCTGGTGCTTCTTTTCTGAAGTTTAATGGTCAACCCTGGTCTACGGATAAAGATGGTATCATCATGTGCCTACTAGCTGCAGAAATCACTGCTGTTACTGGAAAAAATCCACAGCAGCATTATTATGAGCTAGTACAACGCTTTGGTATCACTAGTTATAATAGAATAGAAGTACCGGCTACCCATATGCAGAAAACTCTTCTAGGTCAACTATCGTCTGAACATATTAAAGTTAATACGCTAGCTGGTGATCTAATCACGGCACTCATGACCGCTGCCCCTGGCAATGGTGAACCTATCGGTGGCCTGAAAGTGATAACTAAAAACGGCTGGTTTGCTGCACGTCCGTCAGGTACTGAAGCAATGTACAAAATTTACTGCGAGAGCTTCTTGGGCGCATCACACAGAAAACAAATTGAAACAGAGGCACTAGAGGTTATTAGCAATATATTTGGGTAGTTTTACTCTTCTACCCCTGGATAGCTGTAGTCAAAGTATTTTCCGTAATTATACTATACGTTTTATGAATACTTCTCTGGTATGGTTGCGCAAAGATTTGCGTATACATGATAATAAGGCGTTATATGCAGCTTGTGAAGATCCTGTGGCTCGAGTATTAACCGTGTTTATCGCTACTCCTAAGCAATGGCATAAACATAATATGAGTCAACGTCAAGCTGCTTTTATTTTTGACCATTTGTACCAATTAGCCCAAGAGTTATTTCTACGGAGGATAGCACTTCACTATCATCAATGCGCAGACTTTGCTGAACAAATAGACTGGCTGTTGAATTTTTGTAAACGTGAAAAAGTTAACAAACTATTTTATAATTATGAGTATGAACTAAATGAACGTGAGCGCGACCAGGCACTAGAAAGACGGATGCCGAAACAAATATTGTGTCAAGGTTTCGATGATAGCGTTTTGCTACCTCCAGGCAGTGTCCAAACTAGAAATAAAGAAATGTTTCAAGTTTACACCTCATTTCGTAATGCTTTCCTACATAAATTACAGGAAAGCGAACTAGCATGTTTGCCGGCACCAGCTGTACGGCAGGGACAGCCAGTACCGGTTCCATCAAGGATCGTCCCATTCTCTTATCCACGTATGCAGCTAGGAGACAACTATTTAATTGGAGAAATAGCAAGTATGTCCCAGCTGCGCACCTTTTGTGATCAGAAAATTCAGTACTATCGTTACAACCGCGATATTCCAGCGGTAGATGCAACTAGCAGACTATCGGCCTGGTTAACGATTGGAGTCTTGTCTCCACGACAATGTTATCAGAAGTTACGGGAGAGATACCCGCTGGTACTGACGCAAAATAAAAGTGGCGCTTTTATCTGGTTAAATCAACTAATATGGCGTGATTTTTATCGTCATATGATGGTTGCTTACCCTAGTCTATGTAGACATCAACCTTTTATATCCTGGACTCAGTACATTACCTGGCAACAGGACGACGTACTCTTTAGTGCCTGGTGCGAGGGGCGCACTGGTTATCCGATTATCGACGCAGCAATGCGACAATTAGCGGTAAGCGGATGGATCAATAATAGGTTACGTATGATTACCGCTAGCTTTCTAGTAAAAGATCTTTTAATAGACTGGCGTCAGGGAGAGCGCTATTTTATGTCACAACTAATCGACGGTGATTTCGCCTCTAATAATGGCGGATGGCAGTGGGTAGCATCGACTGGTTTTGATGCCGCGCCCTATTTTCGTATATTTAATCCTACGCTTCAGGGTAAATTATTTGATACTCACGGTACTTTTATCCGACAATGGCTACCAGAGCTAAAGGTGGTACCAGATAACTATTTACATCAACCTCACAATTGGCTAAAAGCACAAAACATTACATTAAATTATCCACAGCCCATAGTAGATCATAGTAAAGCACGTAAACTAACACTAACAGTTTATAAAGCGGCTGCTAAGGTACGAAAGTGAGAAGTCAAAACGAGATAATTATCTATGCGCAACACAGAACTAGAACAGATCATTAATAAGAAACTTAACAGTGAATTACTACATGATTATGCACCTAATGGCCTACAAGTTGAGGGTTGTCGGGATGTGAAACGTATTGTCACAGGCGTTACAGCCTGCCAGAAGTTACTAGACGCAGCGCTAGCACAGCAGGCTGACGCCGTCATTGTACACCATGGATACTTTTGGAAAAATGAATCATTAGTTATCAATGGTATGAAACGTCAGCGTCTAAAAACTTTGCTGGCAAACAATATTAATCTCTATGCATGGCATCTTCCGCTAGATGTCCACTCAGAATTAGGCAATAATGCTCAGTTAGCGGTAAAACTTGGAATCACAGTAACCGGTATGTTACTATCACCTTTAGTACCGCAAGGAGAGTTTGCTATACCACTCAATAGCAATCTACTCCACCAGAGGCTCGAACAAACTATGGCGCGTACCGTGCTGCATTATAGTGAAAATGCTCCAATAAATATCAAGCGGTTGGCGTGGTGCTCTGGTGGAGGTCAGGAGTTTATAGAGTTGGCTGCGCGCGCAGGTATGAATGCTTTTATCAGCGGTGAAGTATCTGAGCAAACTATTCATATAGCCCGAGAAATGGGGCTGCATTTTTATGCAGCTGGACATCATGCTACCGAACTAGGAGGTATTAACGCCCTAGGCGAATGGTTAGCTAAAGAATATGATTTAAATATTACTTTAATCGATATTACTAATCCGGTTTGATTTTAATATAGTCATCATACGATTGCTTTCTATCCGTTAACCTTAGAACTTCAAGTCCTGCTCTATAGTTTGATAATAATCAAGATAAACATTCTATTAAAAATAAATCATTTGATTTTAGTTAATATTAGCAGCACTATGCTTTTAACTTCCATAAAATACATATACCGCTCAACTAAAACTAGTCAGAAATATACGCAATTATGCATCAGTAGTATACTTAATTAGTATTAAACTTGCTGAGCTATGTTCCAAGACGCCGGGTGAATGCAAAATAGGCATTATGCCTGGCAGTATTCATCAGCCAGGTCGAGTAGGCATAGTTTCTCGTTTAGGTAGCCTAACCTACGAAGCGGTTATACAAACTAACGATACTAGTCTAGGCCAGTCTAGTGGTGTCGGTAACTTTTTGAACAAGATCAGCAGAAAATTAAAAATCACATGCATGACCAAACCAGTTGAAGGTAAGCGTATGGGTCACATGGGTGCCATTATTACAGGAGGTCAAGGCACTGCACTGCTGCTGCAGACAAATTATCTATGCTAGAAGCTGTAGGTATCAAGACAGTACGCAACCTAGCTGATATTGGCAAGGTACTGAACAGTACCCTATCTAATAAAAATACTCGCTGAAAGTTTCATTTTGATTCGGACCGTTACACGCTAAAAAATATTTACTTTCGCTACTACGAAGCCCATTCACAACAACATATCTCTTGCGTATAGTAAGTATAGTGTTTTTTGCTTTCCTTAGATGATAAAATCATATATACAGATCGTAAAAACTAGTCATAGCGAATAAAATTCAGATCAATAAGTAGGTTAGGGTATAGTGGCAGCGTGGTCGATTATTTATCCGCGGCTCGTCTGATTTTATTTAACACAGATAGATATTTTTCAAGTCTGTCTCTATCTGTAGCAAACTAAAGTCTATTGTAATCGCGGAGTTCAAGCAGTGATTAATATTAATCTTTTTGCTTTTTTTCTTACCGCTAGTTTTCTAGTGAAATTAATATTGTTAGTTTTGATATGCTTTTCTATCACATCCTGGGCTATTATCATCCAGCGTACCTGTATAATTAACACCGCCTACCGCGAAATGGAAGCATTTGAAGATAAATTCTGGTCTGGTATCGAATTATCTCGACTTTATCAAGAGAGTGAAGTACGTAGCGATAATCTAGGCAGCTCAGAACAAATTTTCTACGCGGGATTTAAGGAGTTTGCCCGGCTTCATAGTGCTAAACACCGATTCCCCACTGCAGTAGTGGAGGGCGCATCGCGTGCCATGCGCATCTCGATGAATCGAGAACTAGAAGCTCTAGAAAAAAATCTTTCATTTTTGGGAAATGTAGGTTCTATAAGCCCCTATATTGGTCTATTAGGTACAGTTTGGGGGATCATGCATGCCTTTATTGGCTTAGGAGCGGTAAAACAAGCTACACTACAGATGGTAGCACCAAGTATTGCAGAAGCGCTAATTGCAACAGCTATTGGTCTGTTCGTCGCTATTCCGGCGGTCATGGCATTCAACCGACTAAGCCAGCGTGTCAATGAGCTTGAACAGAACTACGATAACTTTACTGAAGAATTAATTACCATATTGTCTCGTCAGGCTTTTACTAGCAATAGCACTTAAAACTAAGATAAGGAATATGAAGATCAATAGAAGACGGGTACGCAGAGAAATTAACGTTGATATTAATCTTGTACCTCTCCTCGATGTTTTGTTGGTACTAGTGTTAGTTTTGATGGCTACAGTGCCGATGATAACACAAAGCGTTGAAGTAAATTTGCCTGAGGCAACTAACTCCAAGACCATGACTAGCGATGATATTCCGCCCGTTATTGTGGAGGTTAATGGTGTTAACCAATATAATTTAGTTATTGCTCATACTCGTAAAAAACAACAGTCCGCTAAACAGGTAATTTTAGAGGTACAAACTCTAATCACTACTAATCCTAAAACTATTTTTTTGATAGGCGGAGCGAAGGAAGTTCCTTATGATGAAATAATTAAGGCGCTAAACTTATTACATCAGGCTGGTGTCAAATCTGTTGGATTGATGACACAACCGAGTATGACTACTGTTAGTTCTTAAAGCGAGCTTTTTATTAGTTTGAGAATAAACTGTATTGAATATTATAACACAAAATAACAAATTACAACCTGCTATTCTTCTGTCGATTACGCTACACGGCATTCTAATCGTGGCGCTGATCTGGAGTTCTCTTTATCAACCGCCAGAAACTAACTGCGGTCTCGTGGCTATGAAAGCGATATTAGTTGAACCGAAACAAGTAGTGCAGCAACATCATGAAAAAGATAAACAAGTACAGCAGCAAGTCGAGCGGCAAAAACCAATCGCAAAAAAAAGAATAACCAAACAGATGCGTTACCAGCAAAAAACATTTAAAGATGTAATAGGAAAAGGCTCAGAAAAAACAGAGCATTCTACCATAGATAAGAAAAATCACTTGAATAAAAAAGGTACTCATGAGGCGGCTAAACAATCTCTTGAGGTAGAGAATCTACTAGATGATCTAACAAACGCTAAAAATGTGTCTACGTTTAGCAAACCAAATAAGGTCAATAAGACTAGTCATAGCAATGTAGATAATCTACTAGATGATCTAATAAACGCTAAAAATATGCCTACGTTTAGCAAACCAAATAAGGTCAATAAGACTAGTCATAGCGATGTTGATATCAATGCTTATAAAACTATGGTTAGTCAGGCAATCAGCAAAAAATTTTATGATACAGGTCGTTTCAGCGGGAAAACTTGTGATCTACATATTAATCTGGCATCAGATGGCATGCTAATTTCTATTACAACCAGCAAAGGTGATCCTGAGTTGTGCCAAGCTGCCGTGTTAGCAGCAAAACTTGCAAGGCTTCCTAAGCCTCCTACCATGCAGGTCTATGAAAGAGTTAAAACTGCTACTATTGTATTTTCACCTCAGTAAATGAGATTAGCGTTTGTTTGGGAGAATGAATGAAGCAAACCTTTCTAGTAGCGTTAAGTATCTTCCTTTTATGGTCTTCCGTACTATATGCTGAAGTACGTATCGAGATAACTAAAGGGGTAGATTCGGCACGCCCTATTGGTGTAGTGCCGTTTAAATGGTGCGGTCTAGGCCCTGCGCCGGAAGATATAAGTGGGATTATTTCAGATGACTTGCGTCATAGCGGAAAATTTAATCCCATAGCAAAATCACGTATGCCACAACAGCCTACTATATCCTCAGAAGTAATAGCACAAGCATGGATGGCTCTTGGGATTGATGTGGTAATAGTGGGGCAAGTAGAGCCTAGTGCAGATGATAACTATGTGGTGTATTATCAGCTGATGGATACATCGGGGAACACCGGGGTAATACTATCGCAAAATCATTACAAGGTAGCAAAAAGATGGCTGCGTTATGCCGCGCATACGGCTAGCGATGAAATTTTTGAGAAACTTACTGGGATAAAAGGAGTGTTTCGTACACGTATTGCTTACGTAGTACATATAAATGGCGAATGTACGTATCCTTATGAGCTACGTATCGCAGATTATGACGGGCACTATCAGACCTTAGTACATCGTTCCTCAGAGCCGCTGATGTCACCTGCCTGGTTTCCAAATGGCCACAAGTTGGCTTACGTTACATTTGAAAACGGCTGTTCCTCGTTAGTAATACAGACGTTGGAGAGTGGAGTTATCCGTCAAATTACTAGCTTCCCGCAACATAATGGTGCCCCTGCTTTCTCACCAGATGGCAGCAAACTCGCATTTGCCTTATCAAAAACAGGTAGTCTTAACTTATATGTTATGGATCTTACTTCCGGTCAGATTAATCAGGTAACGGATGGACGTAGTAATAACACTGAACCAAGCTGGTTCCCAGATAACCATACCATTGCGTATACATCAGATCAAGGTGGTAATCCACAAGTATATAAAATCGATCTTAATGGAGGTCATGCGCAACGCTTATCCTGGGAAGGATCAAAGAATCAGGATGCAAATGTTAGTACTGATGGTAAATTTATCGTTATGGTCAACAGCAATAATAACGGTGTACAACATATCGCAAAACTGAATCTAGTGACCGGAGACGTGCAAGTATTAACAGATACTTTTCTAGATGAGACGCCTAGCATAGCTCCCAATGGAACCATGATTATTTATAGTTATAGTGCTTCACAAGCATTAGGTTCTTTTTTACAGCTAGTATCGACTGATGGAAGTTTTAAAGCACGTATTTTAGCAACCGATGGACTAGTTACATGTCCGGCCTGGTCACCATATCTATAATATATGTCAAGTAAAATAAGTATCTAAATGATAAAAGGAATCTGAAATGCAACGAGAACAATTACTAAAAACAATTCTTTTTTCTGTATGGATCATCATCCTAGCTGGATGTTCTGATCATTATAAAGCTCATCAAAATTTAGAAAAATCTCGAGCAGAGACTGGGGATGAGCGGAAAATTAAGAATCATAATACATCCTATGATGAGCAATATTATTTACAAATACCAGAATTCCTACAAAACAACATCATTTATTTCGCTCTAGATAAGTACGATATTAACTTGAATTTCGTTAAAATGTTAGATGGACACGCAAACTTTTTACGTAGCAACCCATCTGAAAAAGTTACTATAGAAGGTCATGCAGATGAACGTGGTACACCGGAGTACAATATTGTTTTGGGAGAACGTCGCGCTAATGCGGTAAAGATGTATCTTCAAAGTAAAGGCGTATTACCAGAACAAATCATGATTTTATCTTACGGTAAAGCAAAACCAGCTGTATTTGGTCACTACGAAGCTGCATATGCCAAAAACCGTCGTGCTATACTAGTATACTCACTTAGATCATAATACATAATATGAGTATTCATTTAATCGGTTTTATATTACTGATACTAATGAGCGTAACTCCTTCCAGATCTACTGCAGTTATGGCACCAGTAAGTGATATAGGCTCGAGATCTAAAAACCTAGTAGTGCAACTAGAGCAGATTTCTAATGTGCACAGCCAGCTATTAAACCAACTTCAGCAGCAGCTTGCTGAGAACCAGCACGATATCGATGTTCTTCGCGGTCAGATTCAGGAAAATGAATATAAGTTAGATCATCTTAGCATTCAATGTAGAGATTATCTTCCGGTGAAGAGTAGTAGTAATGCTGACACAGATTATAACGCCGCTGTCGCTTTTGTTTTACATAATCAATCGTATGATCTAGCGTATCATGCCTTCCAAAGTTTTATCAAAAATTATCCTGATTCTAATTATTTACCTAATGCTAACTATTGGCTAGGACAGCTTAATTATAATCATAGTAGAAAAGAAGAAGCGGCATATTATTTTGCCCTGGTTATGAAAAATTCTCCTATGTCGCCGAAAGCACCGGATGCTCTACTAAAAATAGGCGTGATAATGCAAGATCAAGGTAAAAAAGATAACGCTAAAGCAGTTTATCATAACGTCTGTAAACTCTATCCGAGCACTGACGCTGCTAAGCAGGCGCAAAAATATCTAGCAAAACTGTAACCTAAACCAATGCTAGCGTGATAGTAGATGCTTTTACCAAATATGTTATGCCCTATAGGCTAAAAATAAACGCGACACTAGAAAAATTTTTGCGTATTTTGTTTAGCATAAGCATAGTGAACTTTTCAAAGCAGTCTGAGAGAATAGTCATGAGTAAACTACTCGATATCAACGCTAATTTTTATCCTTTTCCGCCTAAACCAGTACTACTTACTGCTGAAGAAAAAGTGACTTTGGTAGATAGTATTAGAAACCAATTACTAGTGCGTAATGCTGTTATTGTTGCGCATTACTATACTGATCCTGAAATCCAGGCTTTAGCTGAGAGAACCGGCGGCTGTGTGGCTGATTCGCTAGAAATGGCACGGTTTGGTAGTCACTACCCTGCTACCACATTATTAGTTGCAGGCGTGCGCTTTATGGGCGAGACAGCAAAAATTCTAAGCCCAGAAAAAACAGTTCTGATGCCCACGCTTGAAGCAGAATGTTCTCTAGATCTTGGTTGTCCACATGAAGCATTCAGTGCATTCTGTGATGCACACCCGGAACGCACGGTCGTGGTCTATGCTAATACTTCAGCAGCAGTGAAAGCTCGTGCTGACTGGGTGGTTACTTCTAGTATTGCGGTAGAACTTATCGACTATCTCGATAGCTTAGGGAAGAAAATTATCTGGGCGCCAGATCGTCATCTAGGACGTTATGTACAGCAGAAGACAGGTGCAGATATTCTCTGCTGGCAAAGTGCTTGTATAGTCCATGATGAATTCAAAACACAGGCATTACAGAAAATGAAAGAGTTATATCCCGAGGCTGCTGTTTTGGTTCATCCAGAGTCTCCGCAAGCTATAGTAGAACTTGCAGATGTTGTTGGATCAACAAGTCAGCTGATTCAGGCAGCAAAAACAATGCCACACAAAACTATTATTATCGCCACCGATCGTGGTATTTTTTATAAAATGCAGCAGGTTTGTCCAGATAAAATACTACTAGCCGCTCCTACAGCTGGAGAAGGCGCAACCTGCCGTAGTTGTGCCCACTGTCCGTGGATGGCGATGAATAACCTTAAGGCTCTTGCTCAAGGATTGACGGGAAGCAGTATACATCATCAGGTGCAGATTGACGAAGTAGTACGTAAGCGGGCTATTGTACCACTTAATAGAATGTTGTCATTTGCGGCCGACCTTAAACTTCAACGTTGTTAACTTCATTTCGTAGATAAGAGGAAGAAAGCCAATGTAAACACCATTGTGTGCAATTGTTTTGTACCTCTCCATCCCATGTAATGAACAGACCAGGCGCAGTTATGAGTGTTTGATTATAGAAAAGCAATGGTATGCGCCCGCGCTGCCATGGCGGGACCGCAAGCTCTTGCCATATTTTTTGTAGTGTACGACCATGACGCTTACCTACGATACGTAGCAATCCATTAACTTTACCAAAGCGTACTGACACTCGTTCATCTGGCTGTGGGGCACGAATAATACTAACCGATTTATTTGCTACACTAGGATTATTGGATACTGATATAACCGAATCAGTTAGTTGCAGGATTAATAATCCTATATTTTGTGGCAATAACAATTGTGTTGCAGAAACTGGCCATAGTAATACTTCTACTTTCGGCTGAGCTAATATTTGCGCAGATAGCAAATAGAGCCGATTACGAAAACGACGCAGCAGTTTATCACCAATCACAAATTGTGGCGCAGCACCGCGGCGGCTGAGCGCTACCTCCTGCCAAATATGGGCTAGTTGTTGGCGTGATGGCATCCTAGCACCTTGAGATGCCAACCAGCGCCGTAGCAGCGCACCACGCCTAAGATGGTTCATTGGAAAAAGCGGCGTTAGTTGCAGTGCACCATCGGACATCACAAGTGTAGCTAACGTTTCCTTTAAAAGTTCATCTAAAAGATTTTCTTGTTCCCTGCATAACTGTGCGCTACGCGTAGCTGCTTGACTAAATTGAGGCCAACGTTGCTGCAGTGGTATAAGAATATGTAGACGCAAAAAATTACGATCGAAGCGATCATTTTGATTACTCTCATCTTCAATCCAATTCAGACCAATATCTACCGCATACGTAGCTAGCTGCGCTCTACTACAAGCTAATAGTGGACGCAGTAGCCTATGACAACCAAAAGAGCTATCAGCAGCCATAGCAGCTAAACCTGCTGGGCCACTACCACGTTTGAGTGCTAAAAGTAACGTCTCCGCTTGATCATCCTGGTGCTGAGCAGTTAGTAGAACTTCTCCGGGGACTAATACTTCATGTAGTGCCCGGTAACGCGCGCTACGCGCTGCGGCCTCAATACCATCTGGTGTAGTTTCAAGCATCACCCTAACAAAGCTAAAAGGTATTGCACGCTCCCTACATTGTTGTTCGCAATGCGTGACCCACTTATCTGCATGCGAACTTAATCCATGATTAATATGTATTGCTCGTAGAGATAACTGCGGCACATTATTAGCATCGCGCAGTGACTTTAAGATATCCAATAATACCGTGGAGTCTAGCCCTCCGCTGAAAGCCAATAGTAGTCTGCTATGCCCAACAATAGATTTGGCTACTTGTTGTTGTAGCCTATGCAGTACATCGACTTTCGGCTTCATATCGTAGTATCCGCTATAAATCGTCGTTAAGAATAATTTATTAAATAAAGTTAGAAACTTTCCATATAGCTAGTACTTTTCATATATATTTACTTCAACCTCATTCATGCTTTTTTTCCACTAATAAAGCTTCTAACAAATCAAGATCACGTAATAGTTTTATTAAGGTGTCGTTACTTATTTTCTGTTGCGCACGTAAATTATAATATTCGCCGCGCTCAGCACGCAGCGCATTCAGCCACATACGCCGCTCCAAATTTTCAATTTTTATTGCACTTTCCGCATCAGCGTGACCATCAATTCTACGACGTAAATAACCAATAACCCTAACACTTACTTCATTTACTATTTGTCTATCGACATTATCTTCTTCATAGTGAGTTAACTGTAACTCCATTTGACGTAGGCTTTCGATAGCAACTTCTGCTGCTATTGCACGGGCCATTTGCTCTTCTTTGTGGGATAATGCATTATCGGAAACCATAATGCCGCGTAGTAGCATTGGTAAAATAATTACACAACATACGAGAGAAAATAAAATTACACCTGTGGCAATAAAAACTAGTTGATAACGAGATGGAAACGCAGTGCCGTCACTAAGCAGCAACGGTATCGATAGTACTCCAGCGAGAGTAATGGCACCGCGCACGCCAGCAAAAGAAGCTATTAAAATCTCTCTAGTACTGTATTCACCAAATACCATAGGCCGCTTTTTCATGAAGCGTAGACTAATACGTTTCATTAGCAACAGCCAACTAAAACGTAGCACCATCAACGCTGCATAAAGAAAAATGACATCGGTGAAGAGCATCCAAGTTTGAATAGTAGGATCTAACTTAGCCTGATTAATTGAGGTAGCAAGTATATCTGGCAATTGTAGTCCTAGCATTATGAAAACTATACCGTTAAAGATAAATTCTAGCATAGACCATACACTATTGCCGCGTAGTCGCAGTGCCATCGGCGTATTGCGGCTACCATATTGTCCAATAGTCATACCAGAAGCTACAGCGGCCAGTATTCCGGATACTCCTACATGTTCGGCAATTAAATAAGCTGCGAATGGCAGCAGTAGTAGCAGGACAGTCTGGGTGGCGGAGTCATCGCAGCTCCAGCGTATGATGAGTCGCAGTAATTTGCTATAGCCCCAAGTTACGGTTACCCCAGCTAGCAATCCACCAGCTGCTACTTTTATAAATTCGAGTGATGCACCACTAACAGTAAATACCATAGTACCCATCGCAACAGCGATGGCAAACTTGAGCAATACCAAACCCGAAGCATCATTCATTAATGCTTCGCCTTGTAGAATATTCATCAATTTTTTAGGAATGCGTCCTTCTTTAACAATGCCAGACAATGCCACAGCATCTGTTGGCGAAAGGACTGCAGCTAATGCAAGCGCTGCAACTAGCGACATCCCAGGTACCATCCAGTAGATAAAATAACCGATACCTACTACAGTAATAATCACTAAGACTAGTGCTAATAATACGATTTCTCCACCATGGCGTAAAAAGTCTCGGGCAGGTGTCTTCCAACCGTCGGAAAATAATAGGGGAGGTATAAAAAGTACTAGGAATAGTTCAGGATTAAAATCAACGTGTAAACCAAATTTAGGCCAGGCAAGTAGCGCACCCAAAACGATTTGCATGAGTGGTAGCGGTATTTGAAATGGCAGGATATGGGTTACGACCCCGGACAAGGAAACGATCAAAGTAAGAATCAGAATCGTAAAAAAGATTTCCATGCTTTCCTTAGTATCGATGATAGATCTAGATAATTTCCCAGAAATTCAAAACTGTGATCACCTATTGCTTTCTAGAATCTACCTTGAACTGCACTCTTCACGCAAGGTAGCGTTAGTAATTGGTTGCATAGCATAGCTCATAGCTAAAAAGCTAACTATCAAATCATCTCCGGATAATAGAGTTACAGGATAAGAATAAGAAGTACCTTTAGTTGGCGGCTAGTGCGGAAGTGTAACTTATACTATTAGCTACGTTTTTCATATTTTTTTAGCAATGAGTTTAAGAGCGACAAGAAACTTACATTTCTATAACGTATTTATGATCTGGTGCGCATAAAAAGCATTATTAGTGTAGTTTATTTTTTTACTAACTTACAACAATAATTTTTAGTTTTACGTATTTTGATACCTATTAAACGTAATGATTACTTTATCGTAGTAGTAAGATGCTAATAGCAAATTAAATAAATAAAAGTTTCATTTTTTTTCCTTGCTTACTATAACGCTATGCCGGCGGAAAAGCAGTGCTTTTCCGCCACGAGGTCCTACTAATACGGAGAACAAAAAGAATATACTAGCGATTAATACAATTGTAGGTCCCGCTGGAATATCGCTATAGAAAGACCAACTTAGGCCACACCATGAGCAAATTAATCCAATGATCGTTGCTAAACAGAACATATATGGTAACCAATTTGTCCAGCAGTATGCTGCTATCGCTGGTAATATCATCATACCCACAGACATCATGGTACCAAGAATTTGAAAACCTGTCACCAAGTTCAGCACTACTAGTGCTAAAAACAATGACTGAATAAAACACGGAAATTTGGTAGAATTCACACGCAAAAAAGCTGCATCAAAAGATTCCACCACCAGTGCACGATAAAGTAAAGCTAAGGTCAGAAAAGTAATACTAGCAATAATACCAATAAAGTAGATAGCATTGTTATCGATACTAAGAATAGAACCAAATAGTAAATGTTCTAAATCTACGCTGGAACCACGTAACGATACTAGTATTACACCTAACGCAAGTGATCCAAGATAAAATCCAGCGAAGCTGGCGTCTTCTTTCAATGGAGTCATTGTACTAACCCAACCAGATAGCACCGCGACGACTACACCAGCAATAAAACCGCCGATTCCCATCGCAACACGCGACATGCCGTATACAAGATAACCAATTGCTACACCTGGTAAAATAGCATGGGAAAGGGCATCACCTACTAAACTCATACGACGTAGCAGGAGAAAAACTCCTAGTGGAGTAGTACTAAAAGATAGTGCGAAGCAAGCAACTAATGCGCGACGCATAAAACCATAGGAGATAAAAGGATCTAAGAGATGATTTATCATCATTAAACCCTCTAGTGTTGTACGCTTAGGGGTGTAGGAGTGAAAAATTTAATAAGAATATCAGCAGAAGGTCCCCATGCATAATTTAATTGGGACAACATTAGTGTTGCTGGAAAATGTTTTGCAACTATTATGTTGTCATGTAGCACAACTATAATAGTTGACCCTTGTTTATGTAGTTGGTGGACAAAAGTAATCAGTAGGCTACAAGTCTGTTGATCGATACCTGTGAATGGCTCATCTAGTAAAACTAACGGTGCTTGTTGCACCAGCAACCTAGCAAATAACATGCGCTGAAACTGTCCATTTGATAGAGAGCAAATAGTGCAATGTGCTTTATCATTTAATCCTACTCGAGTGAGCGCCTGCCAGATAAGAGTTTGCTGTTTAGTATTAATACTACGTAGTAGGCCCGTAGCTGGCCAGCAACCAATTGCTACGACTTCAAAGACTTTTAGCGGAAACTGGCGATCTATATCTATTTGCTGCGGTAGATAGCCAATACGCGGTCGAGTTTTTTGATCACCGAAATCAAGATGTCCTCCTACTGGAGGTAATAGTCCAGCAATAGTTTTTAGTAAAGTAGATTTACCGCTACCATTAGCACCAATAATTGCAGTCATACTACCACGTTCAAATCTACCGCTTACCGGTTTGCTTATGCTCTTACCATTATATCCCGTCTGCAAGTTATGTAATCGTATCATGGTAGCATCGATGACCAAATAATAGCTTTCCATAGTAGCAGTAGAGCTGTTAGTGCCAGTAGCATACGTGTTAGGCCTGCAGCAGCGATAAGCATTACCGGACCTAACGAACAGTGTTGTTGAGAACGAAAGAACAACATATACATAATCGCCAATTTGTTGTTATGATATAACGTATCTTATTTTGTTCCTCCCGGCAACATTTTTATTAATAAAAATCATGATAGCTTTAGAAGGGAATGTCATCATCAAAGTCAATTTTTGGTTCATTGCTTAATGTTGTGGGTTTATTCTCTATTAAACTTGAACGTGTTGTTGAACCACTCTGGCGACTACCTAGCATCTGCATGGTACCACCAGCATTAACTACGATTTCAGTAGTGTAGCGATCTTGACCGCTTTGATCTTGCCATTTGCGGGTTTGTAAAGTACCTTCTATATATACTTGAGCGCCTTTACGTAGGTATTCACTGGTCACTTCTGCTAGCTTGCCAAACAGTACTACGCGATGCCATTCAGTTTTTTCTTTGGTATCACCGGTCTGTTTATCTCGCCAGCTTTCCGATGTAGCTAGATTGATATTAGCAACAGCGCAACCATTAGGCATGTAGCGTATTTCTGGGTCTTGACCTAAATTTCCTACTAGAATCACTTTGTTCACGCCTCTGCTAGCCATGGAGCATCTCCTAATAGATAATTTTAGTGGGTTAGTTTAACATTTATTATAAATAAAACATATCTTTCAAATAAATGAACAATGATTGTTTGTTATTGATATCTTTACCGCTAGATGTTGATTTAGCTTTTTAATTGTGTGTTATAGCGTAATATTAATAGGTTATTGTATGTATTAATAAAAATTATCTATCTTCAAATTTCAGATAGATTAAAAAAATTTATCAATCTTAGAAAACAGGAATACTTTAGTAGGTATAGGTATAAAAGGTATTTCACTATTTTACTAATTAGAAGTTTAATTTTTCTTGGTTCAGTAGCTTATGGAATAGGATATTATCCACAAATACTATTTGATTACTGACTTAGATAACATCTTCAAAATAACATCACCTATTTTGGTAGTAATTTCTCGCTATTGATTTAAAGATTGTATATCTATACTTAAAGTATTTTTTCTTAACTTTAAGTATTTTATTATAAATGTAATACAATGATATTGTCAAATATAAAACATAAAAGTAGATTTGAGCTATTTAATTTATCAACGCTGTTTGAGCGCCCCACTTTACATGATAATAGTTATATATCTATTAGTGAAGCAGGCAACGAACTCACACGGATTAAGGAGGGAGACCCTTCTGACAATGATGAGCCAACTATGGAATATGGAAAAAATCATGTTTATGAAACAGTTAAAATTTACACTAGCCGGGAAAATATTTTTAGCTTTAATTCTGGGCATCATCCTAGGCGTAATTTTACACGATCAAGATCATTTACGCGATTGGATGATTACAAATATCCTTTCTCCGGCCGGAGAGATTTTTATACGCATGATAAAAATGATCGTTGTTCCAATTGTTATCGCAACGTTAGTCATAGGTATCGCAGGTATTGGTGATGCTAAGAAGCTTGGTAGCATAGGCTTAAAAACAATTTTTTATTTTGAGATAATAACTACTCTAGCCATTCTTCTTGGAATAACTTTGGCAAATATTTTTCATCCTGGTCAGGCAATAGATATTTCAACGTTAGCCACGATAGATATTTCTAAATATGAACAAACAACTTTAGAAGTACAGTCTAATGTTCACAGTCTAGTAGGCACGATATTATCACTTATTCCATCGAATATTTTTGCATCAATGGATAAAGGAGACATACTCCCGATTATTTTTTTCTCAGTGCTCTTTGGTTTAGGGCTAGCATCATTACCTGGTGAACAGAAAAAACCACTGCTGAATGTATTTAACGCAGTGGCAGAGACCATGTTTAAAGTTACTAATATAGTTATGGGTTATGCGCCGATTGGTGTATTTGCGCTAATTTCAGTAACAGTAGCGATGTTTGGTTTCGCTTCTCTACTACCTTTAGCTAAATTAGTACTATTAGTTTATGGTACAATCGTATTTTTCGCACTATGTGTATTAGGCGCTGTGGCACGGTTATGCAAGCTACGGATTTGGACACTGATTCGTATTCTAAAAGAAGAGCTGATTCTTGCTTATTCGACCGCTAGTTCGGAAAGCGTATTACCGCTGATTATTGAAAAGATGGAAGCTTATGGTGCGCCTGCAGCGATCACTCGTTTTGTAGTACCAACCGGCTACTCATTGAATCTAGATGGTTCTACATTATACCAAAGTATCGCTGCGATTTTTATCGCACAACTGTATGGTATTGAGTTGCCTATTGGTAAGGAGATAGTACTGGTACTTACATTAATGGTTACTTCTAAAGGAATAGCTGGTGTCCCTGGTGTCTCTTTTGTTGTGTTATTAGCTACGCTTGGTAGCGTGGGTATTCCGCTGGAAGGACTAGCATTTATTGCTGGCGTTGATCGTATTCTCGATATGGCTCGTACTGCCCTTAACGTATTGGGCAATGCACTAGCGGTACTAGTAATAGCTAAATGGGAAAATCAATATGATAGCATTCAAGCACTTGCTTATGAACAAAAGATACTGATAGGTCAAGATTGACTATATATAAAAGTATAAATAATAATAAATACTATGTTAGCAAAGTAGTCGTAGCTATTATTTATGTTCAGGATAATACTAATTTAGATATGAACACTAAGCTAATTTATCACGTACTCAATCTACGATTATATTCTAAATATTTTATCTAGCATGTGAGATTTTGAGCTTTCATGTGAAATATAAATTTCATGTTATTAAAATTTCATGATATTTATTACATTTAGTTCTTCGTTGTAGTGTATATTTTCAATATTCTAATATATCATATTTATTAACAGTTATTTTTTATTCAACTAATTTAGTTGATTTAACTTCAACATATAATTGTATTTTTTCATAGTAAGATTTGATCTATAAAAACTACGACAAATTGCTATAGGAAAAGGCAACTTCACTTTTTTTATTTAAAAAATAGTGTTATCGAAAAACAAACCAGATTGTTGATTAAAATGATTCTCCGAACCCGTATAATTCGCGTATACAGTGTAATCTAACAAGGATTAGTTCTAGTAATTAGTTAGTAATAAATCAACGGATTTTTAAAGTGTTTTTGGAATAACTTATAGTAGACAAATAACATATAGAGATTAAAACATGGAAAAATCAACTGACATTTTAGTTATGGTAGAATCGTTATCACGGATTTATCACCGTCTACGAAAAGAAGTAAATGGCCAATTAGTTAACGAAGGGTTATCAATGTCAAAAATGAAGATATTACATCTGATTACCACGGGAAAAACTAGTGCTACTGATATTAAAAACTATATGGGCTTCTCATCACGTACTGTAGTAACAGTACTTGATGCTTTAGAGAAAGAAGAGATGCTGCAACGTCAGCAGAGCCCTACTGATCGCCGAGTAAAATATGTCTACATTACGGAGAAAGGTCGTGACAAATTACGTATTGCGGAACAGACCCACCAAGTCATCTTAGATCGTATGTTCGCGCCATTATCCAAAATGCAACTAGAAAAATTCAACGAAGTGTGCCATTTGCTTGAAACACAACAAAAATAGTCAGGCCAGTATCAGGAATTGAGTATCCGACATATCAGATGTGTAAGACGTTATAGTTAATTACAAGGAGAGAACTATAAGAATGAATAAAGACTTAAACCATCAGTAAAGCTATAACTACGATAGTATCGTCATATTTGAGATTTGAAATCAAAAGGATAGTACGGGTAAGTAGAGGTTAAAACCCGTATGTCCTTAATATTTTTTGCCAAGATCACATAGATTCGCATATATAAATGCGAATTACGGATATAATAGTTACTCTTTTTTCTTCCTAATATCAGCTTAAAGTTTAAAGTTTTATGATGATTCAAGGCATGCTCTATATTATTTCTGCACCGAGTGGCGCAGGAAAATCTAGTTTGATCCACGCATTGCTGAGAACACAGCAGCTATCGCTATATGAAACACAGATCTCTATTTCTTATACTACCCGTGCTATGCGTCCCGGCGAAGTACATGGCAAACATTACTATTTTGTTTCAGTTGAAGAATTTAAGCACATGATGGCTACCGATGCTTTTCTCGAACACGCAATCATTTTTAATAATTATTACGGTACTTCGCGCGCAGCTATTCAGCGAATGTTAAGAAATGGCGTTGATGTTTTTCTCGATATTGATTGGCAAGGCGCACAACAGATTCGCACTATGATACCTGAGGCACGAAGTATATTTATCATGCCGCCTTCAAAAGAAGAGTTAGATCGCCGTTTACAGAGTCGTGGACAAGATAGCCAATCTATTATTGCACAACGTATAGCTCAAGCAGTAGCTGAAATGATTCATTATACAGAGTATAATTACCTTGTTATCAATGATGACTTTCACACCGCATTATGTGATTTGAAAACTATTATTAGCGCTGAGCGTCTGCAGCTGAAGCGTCAGAAATTACGTCATGATGCTTTAATAAGCAAATTATTAGTAGAATGAAAATAGTTTCAGCAGTATGTCTAGTCAAATCTAATCTTAATCTATATCTATTTATCTAGGGAGTCGTTTATGGCACGTGTAACTGTACAAGACGCAGTAGAAAAAATTGGTAACCGTTTTAATCTCGTGCTCGTGGCCGCGCGGAGAGCTCGTCAAATTCAGATTAGTGGCAAAGATCCACTAGTTCCGGAACAAAATGATAAAGATACCGTTATCGCACTACGTGAAATAGAAGAAGGTCTGATTAGTAATCAGATTTTGGATTTACGTAATATTCCGGAGCAAAAAGAAAAAGAACAGGAAACCGCTGAAATTAAAGCGTTAACCGCAATTGCTGAAGGCCTTTATTAACAGCAGGTAATTAACCGACCTTGTGTTTTTTTGAAAATCTGAATCTTCTCATTCAAAGTTACTTGCCAGAAGACCAAATCAAGCAACTCAGGCAGGCATATCTTTTTGCTCGTGATGCTCACGAGGGCCAGACACGCTCTAGTGGTGAGCCTTATATTACCCATCCTGTTGCTGTTGCCTGTATTCTAGCAGAAATGCGTCTTGACTATGAAACTCTGATGGGAGCGTTATTACATGATGTCATTGAGGATACTCCAGCTACTTATCAGGACATGAAAAAGTTATTTGGTAAAAGCGTTGCTGAACTAGTTGAAGGAGTATCCAAACTTGATCATCTGAAATTTCGAAACAAAAAAGAAGCACAAGCGGAAAACTTCCGCAAAATGATTATGGCAATGCTACAAGATATACGAGTAGTACTGATTAAGTTAACCGATAGAACGCATAATATGCGTACCCTGAACGCTCTACGGCCAGATAAACGTCGCCGTATTGCACTAGAAACACTAGAAATATACAGTCCGCTTGCCAATCGTCTAGGAATTCATTACTTGAAAACAGAGTTGGAAGAGCTAGGTTTTGAAGCAGTGTACCCCAACCACTATCGAGTAATTAAAGACGTAGTAAAAACAGCACGTAGTAATAATTATGATCTAATCCAAACAATTCTGGCAGAAATAGAAGGACGGTTAACAGATGCAGGTATCCGCTGCCGCGTCAGCGGACGGGAAAAACATCTTTATTCCATCTATTGTAAGATGCATCAGAAAGAACAGTGCTTGCACTCTATTATAGATTTTTATGCCTTCCTAGTCATTGTCAACGAGGTTGATACTTGTTACCGGGTGTTAGGACAAATGCATAGTTTATATAAGCCACGTCCTGGTTTAGTCAAAGACTATATTGCCATTCCCAAAACTAATGGCTATCAATCTTTGCATACTTCGATGATAGGGCCTCATAATTTGCCAGTAGAAGTACAGATTCGTACAGAGGATATGGATCTAATAGCTGAAATGGGTGTAGCCGCACACTGGGCATATAAAGAACAGGGCGAAACAGAAACTACCACGCAAATTAGCACCCAGCGCTGGATGCAAAGCTTGCTAGAGTTACAGCAAAGTACGGATAATTCCTTCGAGTTTATTAAAAGCGTCAAATCTGATTTATTCCCTCAAGAGATTTCTCTCTTAACACCGGAAGAACCTCTGGTCGAATTACCTACCGGCTTAATTCCGGTAGATTTTGCGTATCCTGTGCATATACATACTAACATATCTAGTTTCCGTCTAAAAGTAGATCGACAACACCATCAGTTATCCCAGCTGTTTAGTAACAACTACCAGATAGTAGAAATTATTACAAGTCTAGGTATGCAACCTAATTTTATTGTTAGTTCTAAAGGTTGCGCTAACATTAGTCAAATGCTGAAACAAATTAATTGGCTTTATATTCCGGTGGATAATCTGCAATTAGAAATGAATTACATGAAACTATCAATACTTGAAGGTTTATTAGCTAATAAGTATTATATTACTCGTACCTTACAAACGACTATATCGAGTAAAAGTACCGAGAACGTGTTTCTTATCTTCGCTAAGTGTTGCCGACGAATTCTATGAAATGATTTTATTACGTATGCAGGTTAGTCTAGGAAAAGTATTTTTTATACACTATTAGGACTTTTCCCCCTCAATTTGGAAAAGGAGTCATAATATGACCGGATATTACCAACTCAGGGGTATCCCAATAACGGCACTATCAGGAGTAAGTCCAATATTAATCTCTAAACTATCTCGGTTAGGACTTCAGAACTTACAGGATGTACTTTTGCATTTACCTGTTCGCTATGAAGATAGAACTAAACTTTATCCGATTAGTAATGCACCACACGGTATATTAGTGACTATACAGGGTCAAGTATTAGATAGTAACATCTATAAAACTTTCGCACGTAAACGGATACTGAGCTGCCGCTTACGAGATAACAGTGGTATTCTGACCCTACTATTTTTTAACTTCAATGTTGCAATGCAAAAACGCTTATATCCTGGTCAATGGGTGACAGCCTATGGAGAAATCAGTCGTGGAAAAATTGGTACCGAGATGATTCATCCGGAATACTATGTGCAAGGTAAGCGGTGTAATCTTATACTATCCTCATCACTGACACCAATCTATCCGACAACTGAAGGCATACGGCAAGTAACATTACGGGCTATCACAGACCAAGCGCTTCAATTACTTGATCTCACGCCAGTTGCAGAACTATTGCCGCATGAGTTAAGTAGTAGCTTAATGAGCTTGCCCGATGCGCTGCATAAGCTACACCGGCCACCACCTGATATTTCGCTGACTGATTTAGAGCTTAGACGTCATCCGGCACAACGTCGGCTAATTTTAGAAGAGCTACTCGCCTATAATCTTAGCATGCTAGCGGCAAAAAAAGACGGTAAATCAGCCTTAGCATTACCGCTACGTACCAAGACAGATCTTATTAAGCGTTTCCTTTCATCGTTGCCTTTCTCACTTACAGTTGCACAATTACGAGTAGTAGCAGAGATTAATAAAGATCTAGCACGTAATATTCCCATGAGAAGACTACTACAAGGAGATGTTGGTTCTGGTAAAACATTAGTAGCAGCGTTAGCTGCGTTACGTGCTATTAGTTATGGCCGCCAAGTGGCACTAATGACACCAACTGAACTACTAGCTGAACAACATGTAGAAAATTTCCGTACTTGGTTTTCACCACTGGGGATTGAAGTCAGTTGGCTAACTGGTAAAAATCAAGGTAAAATACGTAAGGTACAGCTAGAAGCGATTGCATCTGGCCGTATAGAAATAGTAGTTGGTACCCACGCTATTTTTCAGAAGCAAGTACAATTTGCGAGGCTATCGCTAGTTATTATCGATGAACAACATCGCTTCGGCGTCCAACAACGGCTGACTTTGTGGGAAAAAGGGATAATAAATAACATTCAACCACACCAGCTTATTATGACTGCCACGCCTATTCCCCGAACACTAGCAATGACTAATTATGGAGATCTAAAAATATCAGTAATCGATGAGCTTCCACCAGGACGCTCGCCGGTTACTACGATTGCCATCGCAGATACTCGTCGTCCTGAAATTATTCAGCGTATTAAACAAGTATGCTTACAAGAAAAGCGTCAGGTATATTGGGTTTGTACCATGATTGATGAATCTAAGCTACTCGAGGCACAATCGGTAAAAGCTACTTGGGAAGAATTGCGAAGTGCTCTACCTGAGCTACAGATTGGTTTAGTGCATGGACGAATGAGGATACAGGAAAAGCAACAGCTTATGCAAGCATTTAAGGCTGGCGAGGTACAATTGCTAGTCGCTACGACGGTAATAGAAGTAGGAATGGATGTTCCTAACGCTAGCCTAATGATTATTGAAAATCCCGAACGGCTTGGCTTAGCGCAATTACATCAGCTGCGTGGTCGAGTGGGACGTGGTACGGTTGTGTCTCATTGTGTGCTACTATATAAGTCGCCGCTAAGTAAAACCGCTCAGTTGCGAATTGAGGTATTGCGAAACAGTAACAATGGTTTCACTATTGCTCAGCATGACTTAGATACTCGCGGTGCCGGTGAATTACTGGGCACCCGCCAAACGGGTCATACCGAATTTAGGGTCGTAGACCTACCACGAGATCAAGCAATTATCTCAGAAGTACAACTATTAGTACCCCATATTCATCAATACTATCCTGAAACCGCTCAAGCACTAATTAAACGCTGGATGCCGAAAAGTGTAGGTTATCGCTATACACACGCCTAAAGTATTGCTATATACTATATATAAAGATATCAATAACAATCAAAATTATTTTTGATCTTTTAGTGACTTTTAGTGATTAGTGAGTCTAAAAAAAATAACAATGGTATTTTTGCCAAGCAGATATAATTACTACATGACTCATTTCGTTCTTAGTGCGCCATGCATTAGTAACTTATTTTTCGATCTAGGTATTGAAGTAGCCTTTACTGGTCGTTCTAACGTTGGAAAGTCTAGTGCACTCAATACATTAACGAATCATAAAAACCTAGCTAGAACTAGTAAAACACCAGGTAGTACTAAACTAATTAATGTGTTTGAGGTAGAACCTGGTATTCGTCTGATTGATCTGCCTGGATATGGTTACGCTAAGGTACCGGTAGCGCTTAAATATCAGTGGCAGTGTAGAGTTAGTGAATATTTACAAAAAAGTAATAGTTTGAAGGGTCTAGTAGTCCTGATCGATATTCGTCATACTATTACAGATCTAGATTATCATATGGTACAGTTTGCTGTGGACCGAAATCTTCCGGTATTTATTCTATTGACGAAAGCAGATAAGATTACTGCCTGTGCATGTAAAACACAATTGAATTGTGTACGTCAAAATATACTGGGATTCAAAGGTGATGTAGAAGTAGAAATTTTTTCTTCATTGAAAAAACTAGGAGTGAATCAACTGAAGCAAAAGTTAGATAGTTGGTTCAACGCTGGAAGAAACGTTAACTACACTACGTAAAAAAATACTTACTCTACTTTATCCCAATTGTCTCCTATTTTGATATTAACTTCTAACGGTACATCTAGTGGAAAGCAACTTTCCATTAGCGCCCTAATATTAACAGTAGCGTTTTCTACTACATTGCGCTGTACTTCAAACACTAGCTCATCATGTACCTGCATAATCATACAAACCGGCGGAGCCTCTTTCTGTAACCATCTATCTATAGCGATCATAGCTCGTTTAATTATATCTGCGGCTGTACCTTGCATAGGAGCGTTGATAGCGGCACGCTCAGCACTTCTTTTACGCATATAATTGCATGAATTTATCTCGGGTAGATAGAGTCTGCGACCATCAATAGTAGAAACATAACCCTGCTCTCGAGCTTGTTTACGTATACGCTCCATATACTCTAGTACATAAGGATATCGAGTAAAGTAAAATTTTATGTACTTCTGTGCCTCATTTAGAGGCACAGATAACTGCCGCGCTAGCCCAAAAGCACTCATTCCGTAAATCAGACCAAAGTTAATAGCTTTAGCGCGTTGGCGCTGATCTTGAGTAACATCGTCTAGTGAGATGTTGAATACCTCTGCTGCGGTAGCGCTGTGGATATCTTTGCCAGCTGAAAATGCACTTAATAGGCCCGGATCACGCGAAATATGCGCCAGGATCCGTAGTTCAATCTGCGAATAATCTGCTACGACGAGAGAAAAATCTGGCGGCGCTATAAAAGCTTGGCGAATACACCGTCCTACTTCGTAGCGTATTGGTATGTTTTGTAAATTAGGACTACTAGAAGAAAGACGTCCCGTAGTAGTGATCGCCTGATGATAAGAAGTATGTACGCGCTTAGATTCTTTATTTATCATTAGCTGTAGCTTATCAATATAAGTTGACTTTAGCTTAGCTAGGCAGCGATACTCTAAAATTAATTTAGCTAATGGATAGTTTTGAGCTAGAACAACCAGTACTTCTTCGTTGGTAGAAGGCGCACCTCTAGGTGTTTTCTTTAGTATAGGTAATTTATGCTTCTCATATAATAGTAATTGTAGCTGCTTAGTAGAAGATAGATTAAAGGGCTGTTTTGCTAGTTTATATGCGGCTACTTCTAAATCCCATAGTCGTTTAGTAAATTCTATAGAATAAGTCATTAGCATATTTTGGTCAATCATAACGCCCGTCTTTTCAAGACGCGATAGCACTGGTATTAGGGGTACTTCTATTTCTTGGAAAATTTTTTGTAAATCTAGTACTTCTTTTAGGCGTGGCCAGAGCTTATGATGCAGACGTAGCATGATATCAGCGTATTCCGCAGCATAAGGTGCTATTAGCTTTATGGGAATCTGATTAAAAGTAAGCTGATTACGTTTAATGCCTACTATTTTATCTAATTTAATTGTGGTATATTTTAGATAATGTTCTGCCAAACTTTCTATATCGTGCTTTCCGGATACGCTATCTAGTACATAAGATTCTAGCATAGTATCGAATATCATACCGACTAAATTGATATTATAACGTTTTAAAACATGGTAATTAAATTTAAAATTATGGCCTATTTTTGCTATAGTTATATCTTCTAACACTGGTTTCAGAGCAGCAAGAACTAGCCTACAATCGAGTTGATTTGGTGCATTTAAATCATTATGTCCGATCGGTAGGTAAGCTGCTTTGCCAGGTTGTACTGCGAAACATAGCCCTACTAAGTCGCCGGTAAGATAATCTCTATTTCTAATAGAGGTCTCGGTATTAAAAGCGAATAACCCTACACGGCGAATTTCTGTAATCCACTGCTCTAGTTCCGTTATTTGATAAATAACTTTATAACATGTTTTTGATAGCTGTTCAGATTCTTTGCAGTATTGCTTGGTAAACGGCGGCGCTATAGTATGTTTACTTCTCTTTAGCCATCGCCATTTACCTAACTCTAATTGAATTATCCAACGTTTGAAATCATAGCGCCGAAATAGTAACATCAACGCTTTATAGTTAGGTTCTTTGACTATTAGCTGATGATAGGGTATATCGAGTGTAACATTAGTCTTAATGGTTGCTAACTGATAGGAAAGAAAAGCCACTTCGCGGTTCTGCTCTAGCTTGGCAGCAACCTGTTTTGCACCACGTAAATTACTCAAATGGCTGACATTATGTAAATTTTGATATAATAGCTTTAAACTTCCTAACTGTTGCAGCAATAGTTGAGCGGTCTTTTTACCTACGCCTGGTACGCCTGGAATATTATCTGAATTGTCACCAATAAGTGCTAGATAGTCAATAATTAGTTCCGGTGGAACCCCAAATTTTAATTGAACTTCCTTTGGTCCTAGGACAGTATTCGAAATTGTGTTAATTAGAGTAATTTGGGATGAAACTAACTGTGCCATATCCTTATCGCCGGTACTGATTAAAACATTACTACCATTACATGCAGCTTCACGTGCTAGGGTACCGATAACATCATCTGACTCAACACCGGTCACAACAAGTAGTGGTAATCCCATTGCTCTAACTATTTCATATAACGGACTAATCTGGCAACATAGATCGTTTGGCATTATAGGACGGTGGGATTTATAATGTTCGAATAGTTCATCGCGAAAAGTTTTTCCATAGGCATCAAATACAACTGCTATCTGGCTAGTACGGTATTGCATTAATAGGCTCTTAAGCATATTCACTACGCCGTATATTGCTCCAGTTGGTTCACCAGCGTGATTGGTCAACGGCGGAAAGGCATGATAAGCACGGTAAAGATAAAATGAACCATCTACTAGAAGTAACTGCTTTTCTGCCATTTGCACCATAGCCAATTGGGATTGTGAGTGAAAACTTAATGTTAGCCATTGTCACCAGAAACAATGGTCATTACGCATATTATTAGCGCTCGGATTATTTAGTATTTTAAAAGAAAATAGATCAGATCAATGAATTATTATTCTATATTTCAACTAGTTTTTTACTGGTTGATAATCATATCGCGCATCGCGCGGTAGTGTCTAGCTGTGTTAGGATGAACAATATATTTATTTAGCAAATATAAACAATGAGCTATAAGGTACTTGCCCGTAAGTGGCGTCCACAAACTTTTGCCGATGTAGTTGGTCAGAAACATGTTCTAACAGCACTTACTAACGGCTTGTTATTGGATAGAATTCATCACGCATATTTATTATCTGGGACCCGCGGTGTGGGCAAAACTACTATTGCCCGCTTGTTGGCTAAAGGGCTAAATTGTGAAAAAGGTATAACTACTATACCATGCTGTCAGTGTAAAAATTGCAGTGAAATTGCACAAAGCTGTTTTGTAGATTTGATAGAGATTGATGCTGCTTCACGGACCAAAGTAGAAGATACCCGCGAACTTTTGGATAATGTCCAATACGCACCAACTCACGGACGCTTCAAGGTTTATTTAATCGACGAAGTGCACATGCTGTCTCGTTATAGTTTTAACGCACTTTTAAAGACGCTAGAAGAACCGCCTGCGCATGTTAAATTTCTGTTAGCAACTACTGATCCGCAGAAGATACCCATGACTATTCTATCCCGCTGCTTGCAGTTTCATCTTAAGGCGCTTAATGTTAGCCAAATTAGTAACCAGCTGATACATATCTTACAGAATGAGCATATTTATGCTGAGCAACGTGCGTTGGAACTATTAGCCCGCGCAGCTGATGGTAGCATGCGTGATGCATTAAGCCTGACCGATCAAGCTATTATTATGGGGCAGGGAATTGTTAGTTGGGAAGCGGTTAGTATCATGCTTGGTCATATGAATACAGAGCAGTCACTAACATTAATAGAAGCGCTAGTTAATGCTAATAGCAAAACTATGATGGAAGAACTAGCACAATGTGCGGTACGTAGCATCAACTGGGAAAACTTATTAGTAGAGATGTTATCTCTACTACACCGTATTGCTATGGGTCAACTACGATCTGAGCAATTAAACTACGATAATCAAATGGACCACTTGTTACCTCGCCTACGTAATTTAGCACGACGTATTACACCAGAAGATCTACAGCTTTATTACCAGACTCTGCTAATCGGCCGTAAAGAGTTACCCTATGCACCAGATAGCCGCATGGGGGTAGAAATGACTATGTTGCGCGCACTAGCTTTTCATCCGAACAAAACTCTATCGTCTGTGCACGATACTTCTGCTAGTGTAGAAAAAATAATTAATCAATCCCCATTTGATCACACTTTATCAGGCTTAACTACAATATGTGATACCAGACGAATGGATATGGATATAGCAGAAAAGATAGAAAATGACGATATGAGCGCTAAATGTTTGCAGGCGCGCACAGCTTTGCTACAACACCAAGAGAGACACAAATCAAATCATAGTCAATCGGTCTCTAGTAACACACTAGAGCGCCGAACTTCAGTCTACGAGTATCTAGATCAGCGTCATAATGCAAAAGATTGTACATTACGAAAAAATAACGACACCAAACCCCTGGAGTTAGTAGCTAAGTTAATTCAAGAATCTATCAAGCGAGACCCTTGGTCGGCGCAGGTGCAACGTTTGTCGCTACCTAAAATCGTACAGCAACTAGCACTCAATGCGTGGCAGGAGAATATTGCGCCTGGAAAGATATGCCTGCATCTGCGTTCGTCCCGGCGCTATCTTAAATCTGTGGACGCTCATAATACGTTACGTAACGCTTTGAGCGTAGATTTAGGTACACAGATTGAATTAACCATACTGGAAGATGATAATCTTGAGGTTAAAACGCCACTAGAGTTGAGACAAGCTATTTATGAAGAAAAACTGATACAAGCACGGGAAGCCATTACTACTGATAGACATATTCAAATGATGCAGCATATTTTAGATGCTCAGTTAGATGAAGACAGTATAGAGCCTATTTAACTTAATATATGTATGACTATTTATCGTAGCAGAAGCAGCCCTACTCAAGAGAGAGATAACACTATGTTTAGTAAAAGCGGTATTAATGACCTAATGAAGCAAGCCCAGCAAATCCAGCAAAAAATGCAACAGATACAAGAAGAAATTGCTCAGCTAGAAGTTATTGGAGAGTCCGGTGCTGGCTTAGTTAAAGTCACTATCAACGGCACTCATAATTGTCGTCGTGTAGAAGTTGATCAAAGTTTACTAGAAGATGATAAGGATATGCTAGAAGACTTAATAGCTGCGGCATTCAATGATGCAACTCGTCGCATCACTGAAACTCAAAAAGAAAAAATGACATCTGTATCTAGTAGCATGCAGCTTCCGCTTGGTTTTAATATTGCATTATGATGCTTTCAGCAGCAATCGGCTTATCAGATTTTCCGCGTAGTTAAATGAAAAGAAAAAATAGATAACTTAATTGATTATAGATATGATCCATGCTTATGCTATTGCTCACTTAATTAAATGTGCGGAGATCTTGGTACGTAATACTCAAACTAGATTTAATCTAATATGACGATCACATTCGCTGTTCTTTTTTATGTTTCTGCTTGAAAGACTCGGTACTGATCCCCATGTTTTCATCATTTCAACCTATTTATTTGGTAGTAATTTATGAGTATGACAAAAAAAGAAACCCGTGGATTTCAATCAGAAGTGAAGCAGTTACTTCATCTAATGATTAACTCACTTTACTCTAACAAAGAAATTTTCCTACGAGAACTAATTTCTAATGCTTCAGATGCTGCGGATAAATTACGCTTCCGTGCTCTTGCACAGCCTAATCTGTATGAAGGAAATGGAGAACTACACGTACGCCTAGTGTGTAACAAAGATAAACGTACCGTTACGTTGATCGATAATGGCATAGGAATGCGTCGCGATGAAGTGATCGAGAATTTAGGCACGATTGCTAAATCTGGTACCAAAGCTTTTCTTGAATCAATGGGTACAGACCACATTAAAGATAGTCAGTTAATCGGTCAATTTGGTGTTGGTTTTTATTCTGCATTTATTGTCGCTGAAAAAGTCACAGTACATACCCGTGCAGCTGGTGCTTCTGCTGAAGAAGGAGTTTACTGGGAGTCAACAGGTGAAGGAGACTATATCATCGCTTCTATTCATCGGCCAGAGCGTGGAACGGAAATTACTTTATATCTACGTAAAGGTGAAGAGGAATTTCTTGATGACTGGCGAATCAAAAACATAATTGGAAAGTATTCCGATCATATTTCTTTGCCCATTGAGATAGCAATAAATACTAAGCAAGAAGAAAAGAGCATCAATTGGGAAAAAATTAATAAAGCTCAGGCATTATGGACTCGTAATAAAGTCAATATAACTGATGAAGAATATAAAGATTTTTATAAACATCTATCTCATGATTGTAACGACCCACTCAGCTGGAGCCACAATAGGGTTGAAGGAAAACAAGAGTACACTTGCTTATTGTATATTCCAACTAATGCTCCCTGGAATATTTGGAATCGTGATCAGAAATACGGTCTGAAACTTTATGTGAAGCGCGTACTGATTATGGATGATGCATCATATTTTATACCAAACTACCTACGTTTTATAAAAGGGATTATAGATTGCAATGATTTACCGCTGAATATTTCACGTGAAATTCTGCAAAATAGCCGAGTAACTCAGGGCTTAAAGAGCGCGATGACTAAACGTGTACTGTTGATGCTAGAAAAATTAGCTAAAGAAAATAGCGAACAGTACCAGTCTTTCTGGCATAATTTTGGCCTAGTACTAAAAGAAGGGCCAGCAGAAGATCCAGCAAATAACGAAACGATAGCTAGACTACTTCGTTTTGCTTCAACCTATAGTAATAGTCCAGTGCAAACTGTATCACTCGATGAGTATGTTAGCCGCATAGTAGAAAAGCAGGAGAAGATTTACTACATCACCGCTGATAGTTACGCTGCCGCAAAAAGTAGTCCACATCTAGAATTGCTGCAAAAAAAAGGTATTGAAGTTTTATTACTTTTTGATCGTATTGATGGATGGATGATGAATTATTTAACGGAATTTAACGGTAAGTCATTCCAGTTGGTAAGTAAAGCTGATTTAACATTCGATGAATTTGCTTATGAAGAAACAACGGAACAGAAAGAGATAGAAAAAGCTTTAAAGCCATTTGTCGAGCGAGTAAAAAGTTATCTCGGTAATAGAATTAAAGAGGTACGGTTAACATATCGTTTAACTGATACACCAGCTATTGTAACTATAGACTCTAATGATATGACAACACATATGGCTAAACTCATCGTTGCAGCAGGGCAGACGAAACCTGAAATTCAGTATATCTTTGAGCTAAATCCAGAACACCCACTAGTTAAACGTGTAGCAAATATAAGCGATGAAATAGCATTTAGCGAATGGATAGAGCTACTACTAGATGAAGCTTTATTTGTTGAAAGTGGCACATTAGAAGATCCTAATAAATTTATTCGCCGTATGAATCAGTTACTAAACACTATACCAAACGAGGTAATTCAATAGGAAGATAGGAAGAGATGCTATCGTTTTTGTTGGATCGTATAACTTCGATAATTCGATAAAGAGACTAACGTAATGCGTATTATTCTTCTTGGCGCTCCTGGCGCTGGTAAAGGTACTCAAGCACAATTTCTTATGAAACAGTACGGAATTCCGCATATTTCCACAGGCGCTATGTTACGCGCGGCAGTAAAAAAGAGATCTACGTTAGGAAAAACAGTCAAAGCAATTATCGATACAGGAAGATTAGTAACAGATCAACTAGTTATAAAGCTAGTCAAAAAAAGAATTCTACATAAGGACTGCCATAAGGGATTTTTACTAGATGGTTTTCCTCGTACCATTACTCAAGCAGAGGCAATGAAAGTAGCTGGTATTAAAATAGATGTTGTACTTGCTTTTATTGTACCAGATACCTTACTTATAAACCGTATTGTCGGTCGTATGGTTCATGGACCGTCTGGACGCATTTATCATGTAAAATTTAATCCACCGCAACAAGAGGGCAAGGATGATGTTACTGGCGAAGCCCTCAAAATACGTCAAGATGACCAGGAAGACACAGTACGTCAACGTCTGGTAGAGTATCATCAACAGACGGAGCCACTGATTAATTACTACTGTAAAGAAGATCATGCAGGCAACACGCGTTACTTTGCTGTTAATGCAAAACATCAAGTTCAAGAGATCAATAGAGAATTAGTCCGCATCCTATCATCTCAATTGAACCTAGCTTAGTTTAACTATTAAGGTGTTGTCTGGCCCAGGTTATCCCACCTTGATATTCTACTGGTAAATTTTGGGCTAGGTATTGCAAACTACGACTAAGTATAGCACTGTCTGGATGACAAAGATTGAGATGACCAACTTTACGTCCTGGACGTACTATTTTATCATACCAATGTAGATGGACTAATGGGTCAGCGAGCCAACGATCGCTCACATCGATACCAATTAAATTAATCATTATCGAGGGTGCTGTTACCACAGGTGCTGGCAGTGGTAACATTAAAATAGCACGTAAATGTAGCTCAAATTGACTAATAGAGGCACCATTTTGTGTCCAATGTCCACTATTATGTACACGCGGGGCTAATTCATTAATAAGTAATTTATCTCCGATAATGAAACACTCCATCGCCATCACGCCGACATAGTTAAGTGCTTGTAAAAGAATACCAAGCATCTTTTCTGCTTGTTTTTGCCAGCAGTTATCTGGAGCTGGGGACACAATACTTACTCGTAATATACCATCTTTATGTAGATTACGAGTAAATGGATAGAAAACCATACTACCATCTACGCTGCGGGCACCGACTAGAGATATTTCTTCATCGAAAATCATACCCTGTTCGACAATACATTTACCATAACATTCAAACGGTAGCATAGTTTCTTCACCAGGACGTAATTGCCATTGGCCATGTCCATCGTAACCACCAACTCTACGTTTAACAATAGCTAGAGCATTAAAAGAGAGAAAAATTTCTGGCCATTGCGTCGCATCTTGCAGTTTTTCCCAGGGCGCAGTAGCTAAATTTAGTTTATCAAGTAATTGTTTTTGTTTTAATCGATCGGCTAGATAGTGTAATATATTAATATTCACAAAACTATTATGGTTCGCTAATTGACGCGTTAGCGCTGTTTCTGGCCAGCGTTCAATTTCGGCGGTAATGACACTTTCCTGAAAAGGTACTGATTCAGGATCGGCATCTAAGCTTACCGGAAAAACCGTAATACCCATTGGCTCGCCAGCCTGATGCAGCATACGACCTAGTTGTCCATTACCTAATACGCAAACTGATTTCACGCTGGTTTCCTTGGATCTGAATGAATAAGGATCTCTTCGGTCTGCTGCTGTCGCCATTGTTTTAGCCGTATATAAAGAGACGCATCATGTAAAGCGAGAATTTGCGCTGCAAGCAATGCGGCATTAATAGCACCAGGCTTTCCGATGGCAAGTGTTCCCACCGGAATACCGCTAGGCATCTGAACTATTGAGTAGAGACTATCGATTCCACTGAGTGCAGTACTCTGTACTGGCACACCTAATACTGGTACCAGAGTTTTAGCCGCAAGCATGCCTGGTAAGTGTGCAGCACCCCCTGCTCCAGCAATGATCACTTTATAACCATTAGTTACTGCCTGTTCAGCAAAGCTGAATAATTTATCCGGAGTACGATGCGCTGAAATTATTTCAACATCAAAAAAAACATCTAGCGTGATAAGTATTTCAGCAGTAAATTGCATAGTTATCCAATCACTTTTAGAACCCATGACAATAGAAATTTTTGCAGGTGCAAGATTGCATTTCATAAGATAAGTTTTATGGCATAAATCACAACATAATAACAACATGAGTATAAAGCATATCATGAGATTTCAATAAAAAAAAGAAGAGGGCTAGTACGGACTTAGATTATGCGTGGAAGGAAAATTCTAATAATTTGACCCCAGCCGTACTCACTTCGATTACTGATCCATTATTGTGCCAACATCCTAGTACTGCACGCTGGTATTTACCTATAGTATTATTGAATAATTGATGAATAGCAGGGCGGTGTGTGTGCCCATGAATCATTATATGAGCCCTTTTATGTGCTAGCACTGTCACGACCTCTTGCAATTTGTTGTTCATTAGCATATTCATACTATTGGCGCAGATATGATTGGCTAGGCGCCGACGAACAGACAGCGGCAGCCGTAAAAATAGTTTTTGCAGCCAACGCTGATGTACCTGATGGCGGTAAATTTGATAGATAGCATCATCGGTACACAATATATTACCATGCAAAATTACTACTCGCCAACCTGAAACTTCTAACACCTGCTTTGTAGGTAGTAATGTCATACCACAAGCTGCGGCATAATTATGCCCTAGCAGAAAGTCCCGGTTACCGTGGATAAAGTAACAGGGTACACCACCCTCAGTTAATATCTTCAGTGCTGCTGCTATTATAATATGCAACTGGCTTGCTTCGTCGTCGCCTATCCATATATCAAATAAATCGCCTAGTATATATAACGCTTGAGTACCAGGCACATAGTTACGTAACAAATGCAAAAAACCAGCAGTAATAGTATCTGTTTTGTCGCAAAGATGAATATCCGCAACAAATAATGTACTCATTTGATAGCTTTAATTCCATGAATGATCTGTCTATGTGATCTGAATAGTATATAAATACTAAATTTAGATTAATAATCTCTGTGAATTTTTCATTTATAGATATAAATTTCTAAGTACATTTTATATCGTGATGTGAGTAGCAATACTATTGCTATAGTTACTATAAGGTTAGGGTATAGTAATAATTAGTTATAATTTAGACAGTAATAACTCAACTATTTTATTGTTTATAACACATAAGACGGACAAACTATGGAATAATTTTTATGTTAAAGATTTTTAATACCCTAACCAGAACAAAAAATGAATTTAAACCTATTCATGCTAAAAAAGTAGGTTTGTACGTGTGTGGTATCACCGTATATGACTTGTGCCATATTGGACATGGACGTACTTTTGTGGTCTTTGATGTAGTAATTAGATATTTACGCTACTGTGGTTATAAAGTTAATTATATACGTAATATAACAGATATTGAGGATAAAATTATTAGCCGCGCCGCTGAGAACGGCGAAACTAGCCAGCAACTAACCGATAGAATGATGGTAGAAATGTACCATGATTTTGACAAACTAAATATTTTACGTCCTGACGAAGAACCACGAGCTACACAGTGTATCAAAGATATGATCTTATTAATCGGTCAGTTAATTAATAAGGGACATGCCTATATAGCGTCTAATGGTGATGTTATGTTCGCTGTAGCAAGCGCCCAAAATTATGGGATTTTATCTCGTCAAAATTTGGCAGAGTTACGAATTGGAACGCGTGTCAAAGTAGTTAATATTAAACGTAATCCAATAGATTTTGTACTCTGGAAAATGTCAAAAGCTGGTGAGCCTAGCTGGACCTCACCTTGGGGTAATGGACGCCCCGGCTGGCATATTGAGTGTTCTACTATGAGCTGTAAACAGTTGGGCAACTATTTTGATATTCATGGTGGTGGTTCCGATCTGATTTTTCCACATCATGAAAATGAAATAGCACAGTCTACTTCCGTCCATAATAGTCCTTACGTCAACTTCTGGATGCATTCTGGTATGGTGATGATCGGTCACGAAAAAATGTCTAAATCATTAGGTAATTTTTTGACTATACGTGATGTTCTGAAGTCTTACGATGCTGAAACAGTACGTTATTTCTTTATGTCTAGTCATTACCGTAACCAACTTAATTATAGTGAAGATAATTTAAAACAAGCTCGTGCAGCGTTAGAAAGTCTCTATATAGCCTTACGTGGCACTGATAAAGAGGCTCTACCAGAGGGTGGGGACCACTTTATACAACAATTTATTATAGCGATGAATAACGATTTCAATACACCAGAAGCTTATTCGGTACTGTTTAAATTAGCTCATGAAGTTAATCGTTTGAAAACCAAAAACAATACAACCGCAGTACAAGGCATGGCAGCTACGCTACGCTATTTAGCACATATTCTTGGCTTACTAGAATATGATCCAGAAATATTTCTGCACAACAAAACTAAGGTAAAATATGTTAATACTGCAATAATTGAGAGAATTATTCAGCAACGTAATGATATGCGAAAAAGTAGTCAGTGGATACAAGCTGACGAAGCTCGTGATAAACTAATAGCCATGGGCATAGTATTAGAAGATACAGTACAGGGTACTATTTGGCGACGCAATAAATAACAGGAGAAATATTTTGATCCGTATTTGATTAAGAATATATTTTCTTAATACGATGACTATCGTGATAATTCTCGCAGGCCTGCAAAGTATTTTGAATAAGCGTTACTACCGTCATAGGTCCCACACCACCAGGTACGGGAGTAATATACGCTGCACGCTCAGCAGCACAAATAAAATCTATATCACCGACTACTTTCCCGCTATCCAAACAATTAATGCCGACATCGATCACGATAGCACCGGTTTTTATCCAACGACCAGGAATAAAACTAGCTTTACCTACTGCTACCACAAGTAAATCGGCATTTTTTATATACTCCGGTAAATCACGGGTGAAACGATGTGTGATAGTTACAGTACAGCCAGCTAACAGTAATTCCATACCCATAGGACGACCAACGATATTTGACGCTCCTACTACTACAGCATTAAGACCAACCGTATTAATATTATATCGTTCAAGCAGTGTAATAATACCACGTGGAGTGCAAGGACGGAGTAAAGGCGCGCGCTGACATAAACGACCAACATTATAGGGGTGAAAACCATCTACATCTTTATACGGTACGATCTGCTCTAACACGCGGATATTATCGATACCTGCTGGCAACGGCAACTGTACTAGTATTCCGTCTACCTTATTGTCAACATTTAATTGATCAATAAGTACTAATAGTTCAGCTTCGCTGACTGTATTTGGTAAATCATATAAAAGAGAAATTATCCCAATATCTTCACACGCTTTACGTTTATTAGCAACATAAATCTGTGAAGCTGAATTATAACCAACTAGTATTACAGCTAGACATGGTCTTTTTTTTCCTGCCTGTAAACGTACTTGTACTAGTTTAGCAACTTCTATTTTTATTTGCTGAGCAACTTTTTTACCATCAATTATTTGTGCAACCATTTTCATCTAAAATCCATTATGTAATATGTACAAGTGCAGCAAAGACTCTATTTTTTCAGTATGATCGATTATTTAAGTAATAAAATCTTATTTATAAAAGCTATTGACGAATGGTTAGCCTAAGTATAATGTAAACAGCATATGAGTATGCTGTGCGCCCTTAGCTCAGTTGGATAAGAGCAACGGCCTTCTAAGCCGTAGGTCATAGGTTCGAATCCTATCGGGCGCACCATAAAAAAATTTTGGTTCTTAATAAATAACTCTATAATTACATATCTAGTATGGTTAACTGTATTTGTTATACAAAATATACTTTTGTCAAACATGAATTATTATTAACCTAAGTAATAGGTATTAGCACTTTAAACTCAATATCCCTTCCCTCTTTTCTTACTTTGTGCGTGTCAAAACGTGAATCTTAGTTCAGTTTATATTAGATTAGTCTGTGTTGCCTCTATCAGGTCAGCACTCAATGGAGAAAAGTTTGCAGATCAGACGTTCATTGACAATAAAACAGATGGCAATCGTATCAGGTGTAGCACTAGTGATTATTTGCATATTTATCGTAATCCAGCTTTGTTATTTTGTGCAGCAGCGTCGTGACGACTACATCTTACAATTACAAAATATTGCTGCATCGGTAAATCAGCCACTGTCCAACGCTGTTTTGAAGGTTGATATTCCTCAAATAGAAAATATTTTATTGACTATTAAGCATATTGGTATTTTAACTCGTTCAGCAGTAGTACTACCGAATAACTTACAAATATTATATAGTAACTTAAGGCCAGAACGTCCAGTGCCGACATTAATTAGTCGCTTATTTAAACTACCAGTTTCGATTTATGTACCACTCTACTCTTTACCACAAAAATACCATCAACAAACTTTGGCTTATCTAGTTTTGCAAGCAGATTCTTATCGTATATACCAGTTTATAATCAGCGCTATTTCAATAATGATTACGACTTATCTACTACTAGTACTTATGATGACGGTGGCCATAACTTGGTGCATTAACAGACTGATAGTGCATCCGTTGCGGGTTATTGCCTATGAATTAAAATATTTGAAGCCTGAAGAGATTGCTACTCATCAATTGACTTTACCACAGATACACAACGACGATGAACTAGGCATGTTAGTGCGTAGTTATAATCGTAATCAGCACATAGTATCTGTACGTCATAATACTTGATAGTAATTTTATTATTTTACAAGCTTATTTTAAGAGATTAAATCTTAATTCTTAGTGGTGTGCTAGATCAAGTATTTTATTAAATATAATAATTTAAAATATGTTATAATTAATACTAATCCAGTGTACTAATTATTAAATTAAAGCTGGTCGGCAAAATAGTGTTTTCATTAAAAACATTAGGCTAAATCTCTTGTACTTCTACATCGAAATACTAAAAAAAAGACTAGATGCTATTAACCAACTTCGTATAGATCGAGCTTTAACGGCAATGGTACCTAATTTTCAGTATGTATATAATCTAATACCAACTTTATTGCATTTTCATCATCCTATGCTTCCGGGATATTTCAATGGTAACGTACCACATGGTATATGTTTATTTACACCAGACAAAAGTCAGAGAGTCTTGTTCCATAAAGTAATACATAATACTCGTCATTTACTTGTAGCACATAGTGAACAACCTATTACTGGTGTTTATTCAATGGGTAGTACTTCCTCTATAGGACAAAATTACTCTTCAGACTTAGATATTTGGATTTGTCATAAATCTTGGCTAAATAACGAAGAGCGTGCGCAGCTACAGTGTAAATGTGCCCTCATTGAAGAATGGGCTACTCAGAAAGGTGTAGATGTTAGTTTGTTTCTTATTGATGAAAATAGTTTTCGTTCTTCTGAAAACATAAATATTGGTAATCAAAACTATAGTTTTACATCTAATACTTTGTTATTAGATGAATTTTACCGCACCGCCGTACGTATGGGGGGGAAGCGTATTATTTGGAATATCGTACCAGGCGAGAAAGAAGCTCACTATGATGAATACGTATTATCACTCTATAATCATGGTGCATTAAGCCCTAATGAATGGCTAGATTTAGGTGGACTAGGTACTTTATCTGTTGAAGATTGCTTTAGCGCTAGTCTATGGCAGTTGTATAAAAGTATAGATTCGCCCTATAAATCTGTGTTAAAAACACTTCTTTTAGAAGCTTACTCCTGGGAGTATCCGCAGACAACACTTCTTGCAATACATATTAAGCAACGGCTGCATAACAACGAAATAGTATCTTATGGACTTGATCCATACTGTATGATGTTAGAGCGAGTTACATACTACCTCTACCAGATTAATGATATGACCCGACTTGATCTAGTACGCCGTTGTTTTTATTTAAAAGCATGTGAAAAACTATCACAAAGCTTATCTGGTATTGCCTGGCGCCGTAAAATTATCATGCACTTAGTACAGATGTGGGGTTGGAACTCAGAACGTTTATGTATACTAGATAATCAGATTAACTGGAAGATGAACCAAATGCGTACAGTACACAAAGAATTATTAGATGCTATGATGCAAAGCTACCGTAAGCTAATGAACTTTGCTAGCTCTAATAAACTTAACGTAAATGCTCACTCAAAGGAAATCTTATTACTAACCAGTAAAAGTAAGCTATACGCTGCATTTGAGGGTAAATATAACAATGCTTCTAACCTTTAACTTTGAGCCTACGGTACCATAATATCAGTTTTATTAAAATCAAAATAATTCAAATTAAGTATCAGTCAACTCCAGCGAGGAGTTCGGTATGCACTTCTCTAAAATGCATGGGCTCGGTAATGACTTTATGGTCGTGGATATCGTTACTCAAAATATATACTTATCACCTGATAGAATTCGCTATTTATCAGACCGGCATAGTGGAGTCGGATTTGATCAACTACTTGTTGTTGAACCACCCTATGATCCTGAACTAGATTTTCATTACCGTATTTTTAATGCAGATGGTAGCGAAGTAGCACAATGTGGCAACGGTGCACGTTGTTTTGCACATTTCGTGCGAATGAAAAACCTAACGAAGAAACGTGAGATCCATGTTAGTACTAAGACTGGGCGTATGATACTAACCATAATAGAAGATAATTTGGTACGAGTAGATATGGGCATACCCCAATTTGAGCCACAGCAAATACCATTCTATGCGATTCGTCAGCAGAATACTTACATCATGCGTATTGCGAATACTAGAATATTATGTGGTGTTGTATCAATAGGTAATCCACACTGTGTTATGAAAGTTGATTGCGTCGAGAATGCTCAAATTAAAACTATTGGTCCTATGCTAGAAAAACATAAACGTTTTCCGGAACGAGCTAATATTGGTTTTATGCAGATTATAAATCGAGAGCATATTCGCCTCCGTGTTTATGAACGAGGAGTAGGGGAAACACAGGCATGTGGTAGCGGTGCCTGTGCTGCAGTAGCAATTGGAATCCAACATGGTTTACTTGCAGAGCAAGTACAAGTAGATTTACCAGGTGGTAAGCTAGCGATTAGCTGGCGCGGACCGGGTGAATCACTTTATATGACAGGACCAGCTATCCATATTTATGATGGATTTATTAATTTATGAAATACATCTGTGTATTAGTATACTATATACAAAATACATATTATTTTTTATTAAATTGTCCTATATGATGGCTTTAGTAATATAGAAATAAAAATTATGTTATGATTTAATAATATAGTGTCCTAACTAGTTATACTAGGAAAATCTGATGCATTTTTATCGCTCTTTACGTCCTTTACGCGCATTAACTTTCGATCTCGACGATACACTATATGATAATAGTGCTGTAATTAACCGCACTGAGCAGGAATCAATTATCTTTTTGCAACATTATCACCCTGCGCTACAAGGACTACAACTAGAAGAGTATCAGCATTTACGTAGCGAGTTACGAGAACGTGAGCCAGAAATTTATCATGACGTAACCTACTGGCGCTGGCGTTCAATTGAGCTTGTCATGCGTAATGCTGGTCTTAGCGAAAGTGAAGCACGCGCTGGTGCTAACGCAACCATGGAGATTGTAACCTACTGGCGTAGTAAAATTTCTGTACCATCTAGTACGCATCATATGCTAGCGGCACTAAGTACTCGTTGGCCGCTAGTAGCAATTACTAATGGGAACGCTGACCTCACTGCTTGCGGATTAGCAGATTATTTTAGCTATATTCTACGCGCTGGTCGCGATGGACGAGCTAAGCCTTATCAAGATATGTACCAGTCTGCAGCACAGTTATTACAATTACCATTAATAAATATTTTACATGTTGGTGATGATCTAGAGTCTGATGTTAATGGCGCAATTCGTTGCGGTATGCAGGCCTGCTGGATCAATGATCGTGGCGATCATCTAAGACATGCCCTTGATGCACGATTATTACCACATATCGAAATATCACAGTTGGTATCTTTAGAAGCATTATTCTAATTACTACTAATTCTCTGTTATGATTATTAATATTAATAATCATAAGGCACGCTGAAATATGTGCTTTTTCGATCTTCTCAAAAATCTCAATCACAAGCAAAAGACAGTAGTTTCGGCACCAAAAGGCAATATCCTAGTATTAGCTGGTGCAGGTAGTGGAAAAACTAGAGTACTTGTGCACCGCATTGCTTGGTTACTTTTAATCAAGCACTGTTCGCCATCTTCTATTTTTGCGGTAACATTTACCAATAAAGCAGCGGCTGAGATGCGCCATAGGATAAAAAAAGTAGTTGGTTCTCATTTCGGTGAAATATGGATCGGAACTTTTCATAGTTTGGCCTACCGTTTGCTGCGTATCCACTACATCGCTGCTAATCTACCGCAAGATTTCCAAATTATTGATAGCGAAGATCAACAACGGTTATTGAAACGTCTCATTCGCTACCTTAATCTAGACGAAAAAGAGTGGCCGCCGCGTCAGGCAATGTGGTATATCAATACTAAAAAAGATGCAGGGCGGCGGCCACAGAATATTGATAAATATGGTAATCAGCTAGAAATCACTTGGCAACGTATTTATGAGGTTTACCAGGATACTTGCGATCGTACTGGATTAGTAGATTTTGCAGAATTAATACTTAGAACATATGAGATGTTATTAAATCATGATAAACTAATGCATTATTATCGTGAACGTTTTAATAATATTTTAGTAGACGAATTTCAAGATACTAATCAGATTCAGTACTCCTGGATTCGTATGCTAGCGGGTCATAAGGGCCACGTAACTATTGTTGGTGATGACGACCAGTCTATCTATGGTTGGCGTGGTGCACAAGCGGAGAATATGCAGCGTTTTCTGCATGATTTTCCTAGTGCACAGACTATCCGCTTAGAACAGAACTATCGCTCTACTAAGAATATTTTAAAAGCAGCTAATCATCTGATATCCAATAACTATGGTAGATTAGTTAAAAATCTTTGGACTGATCGCGCTGATGGAGAGCATATTTCGCTTTACTCCGCTTTGAATGAACTTGATGAGGCACGCTTTGTTGTCAATAGTATTAAAGTTAGTAAAAAAAATGGTAAAGCGCTTAAAGAATCTGTCATTCTCTATCGTAGTAATGCACAATCACGGGTATTAGAAGAAGCACTACTACATATTAAAATACCATATCATATATATGGCGGCATGCGTTTTTTTGAACGCCAGGAGGTCAAAGATGCGCTTGCTTATCTCCGTCTGATTACTAACAGAAATGACGATGTTGCCTATGAACGTATGGTTAACACTCCGATCCGCGGGATCGGCGCCAAAACAATCGAAGTAGTACGTAAGATAGCCTGCGAGAGGCAACTTAGTTTATGGCAAGCTAGTCTAGCTCTTCTAGATGAACGAGTACTAAAGAGTAGCACAGCCTTGGCTTTACAACGATTTATCGAACTAGTAGATAAGCTTACGCAAGATATAGTTAATTTACCTTTATATATGCAGACTCATTTAGTAATAAAAAATTCTGGTTTATGGGCTATGTACAAAGAGGAAAAAGGAGACAAAAGTCAAGCACGTATTAAAAATCTTGAGGAACTAGTCACTGCAGCTAGAGAATATCTCTATAAAGATGATACGAAAGATATACTATCGCTACAGGGATTTTTATCCCATGCGGCTCTAGATGCGGAAAAGATACAGGCGGATGCTTGTCAGGATGCAGTGCAACTTATGACCTTACATGCTGCTAAAGGTTTAGAATTTCAACAAGTTTTCATCGTAGGTTTGGAAGAAGGAATGTTTCCTAGCCAGATGGCGCTTGAGGAAGAAGGAGGCATCGAGGAAGAGCGGCGATTGGCTTATGTAGGGATAACTCGTGCGATCACAAAATTAACGATTACCTATGCCGAAACCCGCCGTCTATACGGTAAGCAAACTGTTCGTCGCAAATCTCGTTTTATAAATGAACTACCACCAGAATGCATAGAAGAAGTACGAACTAGAGATAAGTACTAATCGGTATCGTGGAACTAATATACAAACTATTTTTATTGCGATGAGGAGATATAACGATCCAAATGATCGAACATTGTAAATAGGAAAAAACTTACCAAAAAAAATAGAGCATATATTGACAGCCTTTTTCTTATCAGCGTAACATGCGAACATCATATATTTCTGAGAAATATCATGCTTTGGAGACTACCAAGTAATATGTAGATATAATGACTAAATAAAATATCTATCATGAATCATTACTAATGCTACCTCTCCGCTGGCAACGTCAATAGTTGTCAGTTGGCTTTTCAATATTATGCAGAGTCAGAAAAATTAAATGATTAGTTTTTGGCTCTGGTTTCTGTCATCTAATGCGTTTCCCACAAAACTAGGCGTATGTATGCTTAACGCATTTCAACTCAATAACAACCGTTTATCACGTTTCGATACTGATCAACTAGGGAGTCTAGTAAAATCAGTATGGATCGATTTGGTAGAACCTAGTGATGATGAGCGTAATCGTATAGAGCAGGAATTAGGTCAGAATTTGGCTACTCGTATTGAACTAGAGGATATAGAAGCTTCAGCACGTTTTTTTGAGAATGAAGAAGGTCTACATATTCACTCTTTTTTTTTCTATGCTGATGCTGAAGATCATGCTGGTAATGCCACAGTAGCTTTTACTATTCGTAAAGACAGACTCTATACTTTGCGTGAGCGTGAGCTACCAGCTTTTCGCCTGTATCGTATGCGCTCTCGTAGTCAAACTCTTATTGATGGCAATGCTTACGCATTGTTGTTAGATCTATTTGAGACTAAAATAGAACAGCTCGCAGACAAAATTGAGAATATCTATAGTGATTTAGAAGCATTAAGCAGAATTATTATGGATGGTCAGCAAGGTGATGAGTATGATAATGCACTCGCTACTATCGCTGAGCTAGAGGACGTAGGTTGGAAGGTACGTCTTTGTTTAATGGATACACAGCGTGCTTTGAATTTTCTGGTTCGTAAAACACGACTACCCTCTAATGAATTAGATAAAGCAAGAGAAATCCTACGAGATATTGAGTCTTTACTACCTCATAATGAATCATTATTCCAAAAAGTAAATTTTCTTTTGCAAGCGGCGATGGGATTTATAAATATCGAACAAAACCGTATTATAAAGATATTTTCAGTAGTTTCGGTAGTGTTTCTACCACCGACACTTGTTGCCTCTAGCTATGGGATGAACTTTGATTTCATGCCGGAACTAAAGTGGTATTTCGGCTATCCAGCCGCCATTATACTCATGATTATTGCTGGTGTTGCTCCGTACCTATATTTTAAGCGCCGCAACTGGTTATAGATATAGATAGTAATATAAATGCTATTAGCTATTCAAACTCAAACTTAGCATGAGATCAACCTGCTAGAAATAAAAGGAAATGATAAATAATGACTGCTGTAAGTAAGTCTTATTTGAAGACCACTTCTTATCTATTAATGTTTTTGTTTATGGCAGCCATAATTCCGTTACATTTGTTTCCATGCTTTATCGCAGGCTTCTTAGCCTATGAGGTTATTGTTTCACTAACTCCTTGGTTCGAGCGTTTAGTCGGTATTGGCTGCGCACGTTGGGTTGTAGTGACTCTTATTGCCGTTTTTGTTGTCATTACGATGACATTAGGCATAATTAGACTATTAAGCTTTCTAACTTGGGATATTGAACGCGGTATCGACATTATTGCTGAAACTAACCGAATTTTTTCTAATATCAAAAATCGTATACCAGACTTTTTGTCCCCATTCTTTCTACCAAATAGTGCAGAAGATCTTAAAGATAAGCTTCTTAAGCTTATTGAATCTAACCTTATCATCATTCGTAATATGGGTAGTACGTTTTTACATGGGATAATAACAATATTTATTGGTCTAATAATGGGTGCTGTGATATCTCTAAATAAATCATCAAGTAATAGTACCTATTTTATTAATCAGTTGTTAGCACGCTTACGTTGTTTGTCTCAAGCTTTTCGCCATATAGTTTTTGCCCAAATTAAAGTATCATTATTAAATACTTTACTTACTTCTATTATCATACTAATGATTTTTCCATTTTTAGGTATTAATTTACCGCTAGGGAAGACTCTTATTGTCTTCACTTTTATCTTTGGCTTACTACCTATTATTGGGAACCTTATTTCTAATATGATGATTATCATCTCAGCATTTTCTGTTTCTCTAACAGTGGGTGGATTTATGATGATCTACTTAATATTTATCCATAAACTAGAATATTTTACCAATGCCGAAATAATTGGTAATAGTATTCAGGCTAAATCTTGGGAACTACTACTTGCTATGCTTATCTCTGAGGCAGCCTTTGGTATCGAAGGTTTAGTGGCTGCTCCAATTTATTATGCATATCTCAAAAATGAATTACGGGCGGAGAAATTAATATAATAATAAGTATTAAATATCTATATAAGTGACTTTAAGCGCATTTTCCTCAATAAATGTACGCCGTGGTTCTACCGCATCACCCATTAGGGTAGTAAAAAGCTGGTCGGCATTCATTGCATCTTTCACTGTAACGCGCAGTATGTTCCGACTTTTTGGATCCATAGTAGTTTCCCATAATTGCTGAGGATTCATCTCTCCGAGACCTTTATAGCGCTGAACGATCATACCACGACATGACTCTTTTATTAGCCATTCCACTACCTGCTCAAAAGTTTTAACTAACTTACGATGTTCACCACGCTTAATATATGTCTCTGGCACGATTACATCATGTAATTTTTCTCCTAGTATTATTAGTTTACGGTATTCACTACAATTTATGAAATCAACATCTAGCAAATAATTAGTTTTTACACCGTAAGTTCGTACCCATAACCTAGGTTCGAATAACTGACGCTCGTTTTCTTGTACTTCAAAATAGTAACTAATGCCATGCTTATCTTGCTCATTAAGTATTTTAGATAATAACGCTATCCAGTTTGTAACTATAGTAGCATTTTGCATTTCTATTTCTGTCAGCATCGGATGATAGATTAACTGTTTTAGTAATGCGCGCGGAAATCTACGCTCCATACGGTCTATAATCTTTTGCACAACATAATACTCTATGACCAGCGCTTTTAGCGCTGGTCCAGAAAAAACATGCTTTTTAGAGTATAACTTAGCTCCATCTATAGCTAGTGATATCTGATATTGATCCATAGCATCATCATCATGAATATACTGTTCTTGTTTACCTTTTTTAACCTTATATAGCGGTGGCTGAGCAATAAAAATATGACCTTTATTAATGATTTCTGGCATATGACGATAAAAAAAAGTTAGTAACAAGGTACGGATATGGGAGCCATCTACGTCGGCATCAGTCATTATAATAATTGTATGATAACGTAACTTATCTGAATTGTACTCATCTCTACCAATGCCGCAACCAAGTGCAGTAATTAATGCTGCTACTTCATTAGAGGAGAGCATCTTATCAAAACGAGCCTTTTCAACGTTAAGTATTTTACCTTTAAGCGGTAGTATTGCTTGATTTTGACGATTACGGGCTTGTTTAGCAGAACCACCTGCAGAATCACCTTCAACTAGATATAATTCGGATAACGTAGGATCACGTTCCTGACAATCAGCTAGTTTACCTGGTAAACCGGCTAAATCCAACGCTCCTTTACGTCGAGTTATTTCTCGTGCTTTACGCGCTGCATCGCGAGCACGAGCTGCATCAATAATTTTGCTAACTATAATTTTGGCATCGTTAGGATGCTCTAGTAAATATTCAACTAACAGTTCATTTATTAATGATTCAACCACTGCTTTAACTTCTGAAGATACCAGCTTATCTTTAGTCTGAGAAGAAAATTTTGGATCCGGCACCTTAACTGATAGTACAGCTATTAAACCTTCACGGGCGTCGTCGCCGGTAGCGATAATTTTGTTTTTTTTATTATAACCTTCTTTATCTATATAAGAGTTAAGGGTACGAGTCATAGCTGCACGGAAACCAGCTAAATGAGTACCACCATTTGGTTGTGGAATATTATTAGTAAAACAGTAAATGTTTTCTTGAAAACCATCATTCCATTGCATAGCAATTTCTACACTAATATGATCTTTATCAGTAGAGAAATAGAAAATATTAGAGTGAATTGGTGTTTTATTTTTATTAAGGTATTTTACAAAAGCTTTAATACCACCTTGATAATGAAAATTATCTTCTTTAGAGTAACGTAAGTCATGCAAGCGAATATAAATACCAGAGTTCAAAAAAGATAGTTCTCGTAAACGTTTAGCTAAAATTTCGTATTGGAATTCTTTATGATTAGTAAAAGTTTGAAAACTAGGCCAGAAGCGTACGGTCGTACCAGTTTGTCTAGTATTGCCTACAACCGTTAATGGAGCTTGTGGTACTCCAGAATAATAAGTTTGCTGATGGACTTTACCTTCACGTTTGATTATAAGTTCTAGTTTTTCTGAAAGTGCATTTACTACCGAAATTCCAACACCATGTAGGCCACCCGATACTTTATAGGAATTATCATCAAATTTTCCACCTGCATGTAGTACGGTCATGATGACTTCTGCCGCAGAGATGTCTTCTTCTACGTGGATATCGGTAGGAATACCTCGTCCATTATCTTGGACGGAAACAGAGTTATCTTTGTGAATAGTAACTACTATTTCTTTACAATATCCAGCAAGAGCTTCGTCAATCGCATTATCCACAACTTCGAATACCATATGATGTAAACCAGTACCATCATCGGTATCACCAATATACATTCCTGGTCGCTTACGCACCGCGTCCAGTCCTTTAAGTACTTTAATATTTGAGGAATCATAAGAATTAGACATTAACTGTTTCGACTCATTGAGTAATAAGGTCAAAGATTGATTCGACCATTTGATCACAGAGAGTATTTTTTAGTTACTCAGTCTAAATCTATAAGCTAAATATATCAGTGAGGTCACTTTATATATTTATCAGATAAATATGAACGAGTGTTATTCTCTCAATATAATTGCTTATAAAATCTTTATAAGAACTAATAATTAATTTTATTCTGTGCTTAAATTTTAATTTAATGTATATATTAATGTAATAAATATAATTACCTACTAAGGTAGAGTGACTTTACTAGATGAATTATATAGAAAATATTTTTCATAGACGCATTGGCATAACAACATAAACTGACATTTGGTTCACACAATCTTCAATCTGTACACCAGATATCTCATTAGTTAGTAACAAACGAACATTTTCACATTTTAAAACATTTAGTATATCAAGAATATAGTTAACATTAAAGTTAACTTCTATTTGATCGCCTTCGTAATAAACATCTAAGATTTCTTCTGCTTCTTCTTGTTCTAGATTATTTGCAGTGATTTTTAGTTGATTCTTTTTAAGAGAAAGTCGTACACCACGAAACTTATCGTTAGATAGAATAGCAACACGGGTAAAAGCGTGCTTCAGTACATCGCAACGTGTTTGCAGAATTTTGTTCGTATTTTTGGGTAAGACACGATGGTAATCTGGAAAACTTCCATTAATCAACTTTGAAGTAAAAATATAGTCACCAATGCAAGCTAAAATATTGTTACTACCAATTTTTAATTGAATTAAATCATCATAAGAATCTAATATTCGTAGTAATTCAATGACTCCTTTACGTGGTATTATTACAGAATGATATGGTAAAGATGCTAATTGACTCACAGAAATAGTACACGCCGCCAGGCGATGTCCATCAGTAGCAACAGTGCGTAGTTTATCACCTTCCGTCTCAAAAAGTAGACCGTTAAGATAATAGCGTACATCCTGATGAGCCATAGAAAATTGTGTAGATTCAATCAACTGTTTCAGTCTATTTTTTTGTATAGTAAATTCTACTTTACTTTCCCAATGATCTAAATGAGGAAAATTTGTAGCTGGTAGTGTCATTAATGAGAAACGGCTACGTCCTGATCTTACAAGTATTCTATCTTTTTCAAGCGTTACTATAATATTGGCGCCTTCTGGTAGATAACGGCAAATATCTAACAATTTTCGTGCACATACTGTAGTAACACCTGGCTCATGAGCTGTTTTTAAAAAAACTCGTGCTACTATTTCTATTTCTAAGTTTGTACCAGTTATTAGTAGATGTTCTGTTGTTACTTCTAATAGTAGATAACTTAAACTTAGTAAGTTATGACGACTACTTAATCTATTACTAACTTGTTGTAGAGGTTTAAGCAAATCCTCGCGTTTCACAATAAATTTCATAGTTTAAGTTAAGAAGACAATATTCTAATTAAGTGAGAAAAATCTTCTTTAATATCATGGTTTTCTTTTTGTAGTTGATCAATTTTTCGACAAGCATGCAATACTGTTGTATGATCACGTCCGCCGAAAACATAACCGATTTCTGGTAGACTATGATTAGTTAATATTTTCGATAATGCCATAGCTATTTGACGAGGACGTGCAACCGAGCGGGAACGTCTTTTAGACAATAAGTCTGCTACCTTAATGTTATAATATTCAGCTACAATTTTTTGTATATGATCGATCGTAACTAATTTATCTTGTAATGCTAGTAAATCTTGTAGAGCTTCGCGTACTAAATCTATGGTAATAACGCGGCCAGTTAAGTTAGCATTGACTATAACGCGATTCAATGCTCCTTCTAGTTCACGCACATTAGAACGCAATCGTTTCGCAATGAAAAAAGCTACTTCTCCTAGAAGGTTGATATTATTCTCGTCTGCTTTTTTCATTAGAAGAGCTACACGTGTCTCAAGTTCTAAGGGTTCTATAGCTACGGTTAATCCCCAACCAAAACGGGACTTTAATCTGTCTTCTACACCGATTATTTCCAGAGGATACCGATCAGATGTCAGAATAATCTGCTGATTATTTTCTAATAAAGCATTAAAAGTATGGAAAAATTCTTCTTGCGAACGTTCTTTATGAGCAAAAAACTGAATATCATCAATAAGTAAAACATCAATAGAACGGTAATATCGTTTAAACTCTTCGATGACATTATTTTGTAGTGCCTTAACCATATCCTGCACAAATCGCTCGGAATGCATATAGACTACCCTAGTGTTTGCTTTACTACTCATCAAGCGATTGCCTATAGCATGCAGCAAATGTGTTTTACCTAAGCTAGTATGACCATACATAAATAGTGGATTATAAGCTCCACCAGGATTATCAGCTACTTGTCTTGCTGCCGTACGTGCTAATTGGTTAGATTTACCTTCTATGAAATTATCAAAAGTTTTTTTGGGATTAATATAAGAGCGATAAGATAGCGGGTGTTGCATTACTGTTATCTGTGGTGGCTTACTACCTACTTCGAAGCGTAATAATGGCGCATGTTTACCACAAAAATCATTAAGCAATTCATTAATACTATTTAGGTACTTATCGCGTACCCAATCTAGCACAAATCTGTTTGGGGCATAAAGCGCCAGCATATTTTCACTCAGTTCTGCTTGTAGGGGACGTATCCACATACTAAATTCTGTCATTGATAACTCATTCTGTAACCGTACAAGACATTGCTGCCAAAGCGAAAGTGACATCGCAAACTCCAATGAAAGCATAATGAAAATAATCAATAATATTATATATGTACAAGATTATTTAAGTTACATATATTATCCGATGTTTATTACCAACAATTTAGTTCTTAGTTAGGAGATCAATGAGTATTTATATTAGAAATTATAGATAATAACGCAAACTACGATGTAGATCTTCATAGTTTTTATCCACAGGTAAAAATGATACTTGATTCTCACGAAAATTCAGCATAGGCTTAATTTTTGTGAGAGATTGATACTCATTATTATGAGTAATAAACATTCGAATATTAATGTGATTTATTGCATTTTTACATATATATGAGTATATTATTTCGTAACTGTACGAGACTGAAATTAGTTTTTTAAGTATAAATTTCATAAGTATCAGTTATATAGTTAGTAACTATATTAATAACATGATTAACATATAATTATATGGTTAGCTAAAAATTAATATGAAACGTACTTTTCAACCATCTTTATTAAAACGTCACCGTACCCATGGTTTTCGTGCTCGTATAGCTACAAAAAGTGGTCGTCAGATTTTAGCGCGCCGCCGTGCGAAAGGTCGCTCACGTTTGACAGTATCTATTTCAGGAAAGAAAACACACCGGTGGTGAAACATGCTTTTTCAAGGGAGTTACGGTTGTTAACACCCAATAATTTTGCTTTTGTTTTCCAGCAGCCTCAACTAGTTGGTACGTCGCAAATTACTATTCTCGGGCGCTTAAATTCGCTGGGTTATCCTCGTATTGGTCTTACAATATCTAAAAAAAATATAAAATTAGCTCATGAACGTAATCGTATTAAGCGCCTGATGCGTGAAAGCTTTCGTTTACATCAGCATACCTTACCTATCATGGATTTTGTCGTCATTGCTAAAAAAGGACTTGCTGATCTTGATAATTATTCTCTGAGAGAAACATTAGAAAAGTTATGGCGTCGCCATTATCGCCAATATTAAAGCTACTAAGTTGGTTGATACGTTGTTATCAGCTTATTATTAGTCCACTATTAATACCCCATTGTAGATTTTGGCCTACATGTTCGCAATACGGTATTGAAGCGATACATAGGTTTGGTATCTTCAAAGGTAGTTGGTTAATATTAAAACGCATATTAAAATGCCACCCTTGGAACCCAGGGGGCGAAGATATCTTGCCGACAAAAAACTTTGACAAAAGAGAACACTAATAATGGATTCGCAACGCAATCTTCTTGTCATAGCTTTGCTGTTTGTTTCTTACATGATTTGGGAAATATGGCAGACTGACCATGATCCACAAACTACTATTAAAAACACACCACATGCAGCAAAAGAAACCACTGATGATCTATTCGAACAGAACATACCATTCTACGAAAAAGGTAAATTAATTCTTGTTAAAACAGATATATTTTTACTTAAAATAAATACTTATGGTGGTGATATCGAGCAGGCTTATTTACTAACATATCCTAAGAAATTAGGTTCGCCAAAACCTTTCCATTTGCTAGAAACTTCTCCTGAATTTATCTATCAAGCACAAAGTGGGCTTATGGGTAAACATGGTCAGGATAATGTAGAGCGTCCAATCTATACTACTAATGCTAATACTTATGTCATGAAGGATAATCAAAGCGTACTACGCGTACCACTAACTTATACATCACTAGAAGGAGTGGTATACACAAAAACGTTTATCTTTAAACGTAGCGATTTTGCCGTTCAGATCTGTGATAGTATTCAAAATACTAGTACTAAGCCACTAGTATTAACTTTATTTGGTCAGTTAAAACAATCTTTGAATTTACCGAATAAACGTGATATTAGTAATAATAATTTGTCATTACAAACTTATCGCGGTGCCGCTTATTCTACTACAGAAAATAAATATCAAAAATATAGTTTTAAAGATATAAAAAGAAACGACTTAAGAGTCAGTAGTAAAAAAGGTTGGATTGCAATGTTAGAGCAATATTTTGCTACGGCTTGGTTTCCATTAACCCAAGGCCCTAATACTTTTTATACGATTGATTTCGGTAATGGACAAGTTGCAGTAGGCTTTAAGTCTACTCCTATTAAGATTATTCCTGGTAGCAAAAGTGATTTAAAATCTATCCTATGGCTTGGACCTAAAATACAAGAAAAAATGGCAGTAATAGATCCTTATTTTGATCTTGCAGTTGATTATGGCTGGCTGTGGTTTATTTCTCAACCTCTATTTAAATTACTTAAATATATCCATAGTTTTATTGGTAACTGGGGTTTCTCTATTATTATTATTACTTTTGTTGTACGGGGTATAATGTATCCTTTAACAAAAGCTCAGTATACCTCGATGGCTAAAATGCTTATGTTACAGCCTAAATTAGCTGCGTTGCGTGAACGTTTTAGCGATAATAAGCAACGTCAAAGCCAGGAGTTAATGGCACTCTACAAAACCGAAAAAATAAATCCTTTAGGCGGCTGCTTACCACTAGTTATTCAGATGCCTATCTTTCTAGCACTTTATTACATGTTATCGGGTTCAATTGAACTACGCCACGCACCATTTGCTTTATGGATAAGAGATCTTTCTGCGCAAGATCCATATTATATATTACCTATATTAATGGGCATGACCATGTTTTTTATTCAAAAAATGTCGCCCACTACTATTACTGACCCGATGCAGCAAAAAATTATGACCTTTATGCCGATCATCTTCACGGTATTCTTCTTATGGTTTCCATCAGGATTAGTACTATATTATATAATAAGTAACTTAGTCACTATTATTCAACAACAGCTTATTTATCGTGGTCTAGAAAAACAAGGCCTTCATCATTGGGATAAAAAAGCCAAATGAATTTTAGTTCACTTGAGACGATTATTGCATACGCTACTCCTAATGGACGCGGTAGTGTGGGTATTTTGCGGGTATCTGGCTCTCTAACAACTACTGTGGCTCTAAAATTATTAGGTAAGTTACCACATCAGCGTCAGGCTGAGTATCTACCATTTTATGATAGAGATGGAGCAATGCTAGATAAAGGTATCGCTTTATTTTTTCCTAGTCCTCATTCTTTTACTGGCGAAGATGTTCTAGAATTGCATGGACATGGTGGTCCAGTGGTATTAGATCTACTGCTACAGCGTATCCTAACCTTGCCTGGAATACGTATCGCCCATCCTGGTGAATTTTCCGAACGTGCTTTTCTTAATAATAAGATCGATCTAGTACAGGCAGAAGCCATAGCGGATCTAATTAATGCTAGTTCAGCACAGGCTGCTCGTGCAGCTATCTATTCTTTACAGGGAGTATTTTCTCACCTAATTAACGAACTAATAGAAAAACTCACAAACCTACGTATTCATATTGAAGCTATCATTGATTTTCCAGACGAGAAGGAAATTAATGTTTATTCGGAAGGTAAAATAGAAGTTAGTTTGAATGAGTTAATATCTAGCCTGAGTCTAATACGTACTGAAGCACATCAGGGTAGTATATTACATGAAGGTATGCAAGTTGTGATTATAGGAAAACCTAATGTAGGAAAATCTAGCATCATTAATGCGTTATCGCGCCGTGAAGTAGCTATTGTAACAGCAATAGCCGGTACTACCCGCGACGTACTACGTGAACATATAAACTTAGATGGCATACCAATATATATTATTGATACTGCTGGTTTGTGTGATACCAGTAATGATGAAGTAGAACGTATCGGCATTAAACGTGCTTGGCATGAAATCCAGCAAGCAGATCATATCTTACTAGTAGTAGATAGTACTACTAGTAGTGTCAAACAAGAAGATATATTCTATCAAAGTTTAATCAAAAAACTACCAGACAATAAACCTATTACTATTATACGTAATAAAGCAGATCTTACCGGTGAACAAATCGGCGAGAGAAAAGTAAATCAATTTTCACTTATTACTATTTCTGCACTATCTGGCGATGGTATAGATGTCTTACGTGAACATTTAAAACAAAGTATAGGTTTTTCTATAAGCACAGAACATAATTTATTTTTAGCTCGACGCCGTCATTTAGAAGCATTAAAAACTGCGATGACTCATTTATCACATGGTCAAGAAAAAATATTCTGTCCGGATAAAATTGAGTTATTAGCAGAAGATTTACGATTAGCTCATAAAGCTCTTAGCGAAATTACTGGAAAATTTAGCTCTGATGATTTACTTACAATGATTTTTTCTAGTTTTTGTCTTGGAAAATAATATAATTGAAATACTGTTATTTTATGTTGCAAACATCAAATTATTCTACTGTGACAGATTTAGCTAAATTACGTGGTTGATCAATATCAGTTCCCTTTATTAAAGCGATGTTATATGCAAGCATTTGCATAGCTACAGCATAAAATATAGGTGCAACTAATTGTTCTATATTGGGCAGAAGAAGAATATTCATCTCTTTATTTTCTGCAAAACCGGTATTTTTTTCTGCAAAGACATATAATTTACCACCGCGAGTACGTACTTCCTCAATATTAGATTTAAGTTTATTTAGTAATTCATTGTTTGGTGCTATTACAATCACTGGCATATTAGCATCAATTAATGCTAGTGGTCCGTGCTTTAATTCTCCTGCTGCATATGCTTCAGCATGGATGTATGATATTTCTTTTAGTTTTAATGCTCCCTCCATAGCAATAGGGTAAAGAGTACCACGACCGAGGAATAATGCATGTTCTTTATCAAAAAAAGCTTCCGCTAAAGTTTTAATCGATTGATCAAGTAATAATATCTGTTCAATACGACTTGGTAACTTTTGTAGTGCGTGCACTATCTTTTTTTCTATTATTTGATTCATACCACGGAGACGTGCGATATATGCTGTAAACATTAAAAGTAATGTTAATTGTGTAGTAAAAGTTTTTGTAGAAGCTACGCTAATTTCTGTACCTGCACTTGTTATGAGCACTAAATCAGACTCACGAACTAGTGTGGAGCAAGCTACATTACAAATTGTTAAAGATCCAAGATAACCCATTCTCTTTGTTAATCGCAACGCTGCTAGCGTATCAGCTGTTTCACCAGATTGGGAAAGAGTAATAAGTAAACTACCAGGTCGTACTATTGATTTACGATAACGAAACTCAGAAGCAATTTCTACATCACATGGTAATTTTGCTAAAGCTTCTAACCAATAACGAGATACCATAGCTGAGTGATAAGAAGTTCCACAGGCGATAATCTGAACGTGCTGTACTTGTCTTAAGAGCACATCAATACCTTCACCTAACTCAGTCATATTAATGACTCCAGAGCAAAGGCGGCCTTCTAGGGTATTTTTTATCGCTAGTGGTTGCTCATAAATTTCTTTTTGCATATAGTGACAATATGGACTTTTATCTGCGTCTACAGTATCAGATTTGATCTGATATATTATTTCCGCTCGTTCTACAACTTGTTCCATACTGTTCCATATACGTACAGTGAGGCAAGTGATTTCTGCTATATCTCCTTCTTCCAAAAAAATAAAGCGGCGTGTTACTGGTAACAAAGCACGCTGATCCGAAGCAATAAAATTTTCTCCTACTCCACGTCCAATAATTAAGGGACTACCAGAACGCGCCGCAACTAGTATGCTAGGCTCAAGATTATCCATAATAACTATCCCATAAGTTCCATGGAGTTGTGGAATGACTCTTTGCATAACTTGAGCTAAGAGACCACCTTGTTGGCACTGTTCCCAGTGTACTAAGTGAGCAATAATTTCAGTATCGGTATCACTTAGAAAAGAGTAACCACGTTTACTTAAAACTTTACGTAGTAACTGATGATTTTCAATAATACCATTGTGTACTATAATAATATTATTGGAGACATGAGGATGAGCATTACTTTCTTTTGGATCTCCATGAGTAGCCCAACGAGTATGGGCGATACCAATTCTACCTTTTAGGGAATATTGTTTAGCAGCCTCTGCTAAGGTATTCACTTTTCCGACCTTACGCAGTAGTTGTAAGTGATTTTCATTGTTGACAACTGCTAGTCCAGCAGAATCATATCCACGATATTCAAGTCGACGTAATCCTTCTAATAATATTTTTGCGATATCACGTTGTGCAACTGCACCTACTATTCCACACATCAGTATTATTCCTAAATTAATGGTTAAGTGAGCTGTTATTAAGTGAAAAATATTTTTATAGTTTGATATCAGCTTAACACTACATAGATAGCACTATATTTATTAAATATCTATTACTTCAGTTCCAGATTAGTATTTTATGTCTTAAAATTTTTTGACTGGTCTTTGCCAGTTAACAATAGGAAACTGACGTATTCGGCTAATAATCATTTCATTAGAAGCTACATCATGTGTAACAGTCGTTCCAGCACCAATAGTAGCTCCATTACCAATAGTCACAGGTGCTACTAATTGACTATCTGAGCCAATAAATACATTATCTTCAATGATAGTCTGATGTTTATTCGCACCATCATAGTTACAAGTTATAGTACCAGCTCCAATATTAACTTTTGTACCAATTTGGGCATCACCTAGGTAGCTTAGGTGTGCAACTTTAGATTCTTTACCAAGAGTTGATTTCTTAATTTCTACAAAATTACCAACATAAGCACCTTCTTGAAGTTGACTACCAGGGCGTAGATGTGCGAATGGACCAACAGTACTTTGTGCAGCTAAATATGCATCTTCGATAATAGTATAAGGTTTGATCACTACATTATTTCCAATAACAGTATTGCTAAGAACACAACCAGTACTAATTACTACTTGATTGCCAATCGTAACTTGACCTTGTATTATCACATTAGTATCAATATATACATCATATCCATGCTTAAGTTCTCCTCGTAGCTCAAATCTGTTAGGATCTGCGATCCTAACACCTGCTAACAATAAACGCTCAGCTTGTTCTTGTTGATAAATACGTTCAAGTTTAGCTAGTTGTAAGCAATTATTAATACCTTTAATTTCGCTGATTCTCTCAGGATGCACAACGTTAATTTTATGTCCTTCTTTCCAAGCTAGTGTAATAATATCTGTTAAATAAAACTCTTTCAAAGTATTAGCATTTGTTAATTTAACTATCCAACGCTTTAAGTCGTTGCCACGAGTGACTAAAATACCAGTATTAATTTCATTAATTAGTTGTTGTTGTTCATTTGCTTCTTGATGTTCCACAATACCTGTCACTTGTTCATTATCGTATATAATACGTCCATATCCATCTGGATTCTCTAGCTTTGCTGTTAATAAACTTATACCTTCCTCTGGATAGGCAGCTAAAAGACGTTCTAGTGTATACGGAGAAATTAGTGGAACATCACCATAGAGAATGAGAACCTTTGCATCATCGTGCAAAACTGGGATTACTTGTTTGACGGCATGTCCAGTACCGTATTGTTCTACCTGTTTTATCCAATTAAGAGAACTTTGCTTTTCTGTAAGCTGTTGTTGTAATAGTTCACCATTATGACCATATACTAAATAAATATTTGTTGCATTTAATTGCATAGCAGCATCTATTACATACTGTATGATTGGTTTGCCTGCTAAAAGATGTAATACTTTTGGTAGATGAGAATACATTCTTGTGCCTTTACCGGCTGCTAGAATGACTACACTTAATTTTCGATTTAACATAACTATTATATTTATTAGATAAACTAAAATAGTTTATTAGGGGAGGGAAACTATTATTTTTCTATATTTAAATAATGTTATTAAGTAATACTAATAATAGTTAATATTAAAAAAGTGCATTTATAATAATAAATTACATTACTTTTTTAGTGAGTTTAATCACCCGTAACTTAGCAATTGCTTTAGAAAGTTCGGCAGAGGCATGAGCATAATTAATATTATTAGATAAGTTCTTCATGTGATCTTTTGCTTTACGTTGTGATTCTATTGCTTTTGCTTCATCAAGATCTTGACCTCTAATTGCAGTATCCGCTAATACAGTAACATTATTGAACTGAACTTCAAGTATACCACCTGATAGGTAAATATATTCTTCTTGACCATATTCTTTTATGATGCGTATCATCCCAGGTTTAATTTGAGTTAACAGAGGTGTATGTCCAGGAAAAATACCTAGTTCACCTTCACTACCAGTAACTTGAATTTTTTCAACTAAACCTGAAAATATTTGTTGTTCAGCACTTACCACATCTAAATAATAAGTTTTTACTACCATAGAAATATTTTTCATCCTCAAAGTACTATAGTTGATTATTTTTAGCTATAGCTTCTTCAATCGAACCGACCATATAAAATGCTTGTTCAGGAAGATAATCATACTTACCTGCCATAATATCTTTAAAACCACAGATTGTTTCTTGTAAAGAAACATACTTACCAGGAAAGCCCGTAAATACTTCTGCTACAAAAAACGGCTGTGATAGAAAACGTTGAATTTTGCGGGCACGTGAGACAACCAGTCTATCATCTTCTGATAGTTCATCGATACCAAGTATCGCAATAATATCTTTCAGTTCTTGGTAACGTTGTAGAATAGATTGTACGCCTAAAGTTACATTGTAGTGCTCTTGACCAACTATTAGAGGATCTAACTGACGACTAGTAGATTCTAGTGGATCGATAGCGGGATAAATGCCTAAAGAAGCTATTTCACGGCTTAGTACTACAGTAGCATCAATATGAGCAAATGTCGTCGCTGGAGCAGGATCTGTTAAATCATCTGCAGGTACATAAACAGCCTGTATTGAAGTTATAGAACCTGTTTTAGTCGAAGTAATACGTTCTTGCAAAAGACCCATTTCTTCTGCTAGTGTCGGTTGATAGCCAACTGCGGATGGCATACGACCTAGTAACGCAGATACTTCTGCCCCAGCTAGAATATAACGATAAATATTATCGATGAACAATAGAACATCACGACCTTCATCACGAAACTTTTCTGCTATCGTTAAACCTGTAAGTGCCACTCGGAGACGATTACCAGGTGGTTCATTCATCTGTCCATACACTAGCGAAACTTTATCGATAACGTGAGAATCACTCATTTCATGATAAAAATCATTCCCTTCACGAGTACGTTCACCTACTCCAGTGAATACTGAATAACCTGCATGTTCAATAGCAATATTACGAATGAGTTCCATCATATTTACAGTCTTACCTACTCCGGCACCGCCGAATAGACCAACTTTGCCACCTTTGACAAAAGGACACATCAGATCAATAACTTTAATGCCTGTTTCTAAGATCTCTTGAGATAAAGCTAACTCTTCATAGCTAGGAGATAGTCGATGGATAGACCATCGTTCTTCTTCATTAAGATCTCCTTTCATATCAATAGGTTCACCAAGCACATTCATCATACGACCTAAAGTTGATTTTCCAACAGGTACTTCAATTGGATGTCCTAGGTCAGTAACTTGTAAACCTCTACGTAAACCATCAGAAATTCCCATAGCTATACAGCGTACAACACCGCTACCTAGTTGTTGTTCTACTTCTAGTACTAATTTTGTAGTACCGTTTTTGACTTCAAGTGCATTATATACTTTTGGTACGACATCTTGCGGAAACTCGACGTCAACTACGGCACCAATAACTTGGATAACTTTTCCCGTAGTCATCTGAAATCCTCTTAAATACTTTATACTGAAGTGAATTAGTTAAATAGCTGCTGCTCCTGCAACTATTTCAGTTATTTCTTGAGTGATACTACTTTGTCGAGCATTATTATAAATAATTTTTAGTTCTTTTATAATACTACTCCCATTATCAGTAGCCGTTTTCATAGCAATCATTCGTGCTGCTTGTTCGCTCGCAAGATTTTCAACAACACTCTGATAAATTTGTGATTCTATATAACGAGATAGTAACGTATCTAATAAGATTTTAGGATCTGGTTCATATAGATAATCCCAGTATTTCATTTTTAAATCGATTTGATCATCAAATGGAATCGGTAATATTTGTAATATTTGTGGTATTTGTGACAGTGTGCTAATAAATCTATTACTAACAACATATAGTTTATCTATACGATTTTCAGCATATGCTTGTAGCATTACTTTTACCGGGCCTATTAGTTCTGAAAGAATTGGATTCGCTCCCATACTAGTAATTTGTGAAACAATGTTACTACTAATTGAATTAAAAAAACATACTGCCTTATAACCGATTAGTGCTAGTTCTGTTTGAATACCTTTTTCACTTGACCGTTTCATATGAGTTAATAGTTTTTTAAATAAGTTAATGTTTAGACCACCTGCGAGACCACGATCGGTAGATACGACCAAATAACCTATAGTTTTAATTTCACGTTCATCAAAGTAAAAATGTTTATATTCTAAATTTCCTAAAGCAAGGTGCCCAATTACTTTACGTATTATTTCTGAATAAGGACGACTAGCTTTCATGCGTTCTTGAGTTTTACGCATTTTTGATGCAGCAACCATTTCCATGGCTTTAGTAATTTTTTGTGTATTTTTAATACTAGTGATTTTACTACGTATCTCTTTTGCGCCATTCATTTCTTTTATCCTCAAGTGTCGCTTACTGTGAGTTACGTTAGTAATAAGTACATTACTAATACTAGATTGTTTTGAATTTATTAAGAATCATTTTAAACTGATTTGTAATTGAATCGCAGTCATCACCATTATTGTTAATTTGTTCCATTAATTCACTTTCCTCACGATTAACATAAGAGATCAGTTCAAATTCAAAAGAGCTTATTTTTGTGAGCTCTATATCTTCTAAATATCCCTCTATTGCTGCAAATAGCATTAAAGCTTGTTGTGAAACTGACATGGGTGTATATTGTTTTTGTTTTAATAGTTCTGTTACTTTTTTACCATGATTTATCTGTTTACGAGTAGCCTCATCTAAATCAGAAGCAAATTGAGAGAATGCCGCTAATTCACGATACTGTGCTAATGCAGTACGAATACCACTAGATACTTTTTTCATAATCTTCGTTTGTGCTGCGCTCCCCACACGAGATACTGAAATACCTGGATTTACAGCGGGACGAAAACCTGCGTTAAATAGATTTGATTCTAAAAAAATTTGTCCATCAGTAATAGATATTACGTTAGTAGGAACGAAAGCTGATACGTCTCCAGCTTGAGTTTCAATAATTGGTAACGCAGTTAAAGAACCAGTTTTGCCTTTTACTTTACCTTTAGTATAGTTTTCAACATAATCAGCATTCACACGCGATGCACGTTCTAGCAGACGAGAATGTAGATAGAACACATCACCAGGATATGCTTCACGACCTGGTGGTCGACGTAGTAATAGGGAAATCTGACGATAAGCTATAGCTTGTTTAGATAAATCATCATAAACAATAAGTGCACTATCCCCACAATTTCTAAAATATTCACCCATAGTACAACCAGCATATGGCGCTAAATACTGCAGTGCTGCAGAGTCAGAAGCAGTCGCTACTACTACTATAGTATGAGCTAATGCATGGTGTTCCTCGAGTTTACGTACTACATTACGAATAGTAGAAGCTTTTTGACCAATAGCTACATAAATACATTTAATACCGCTGTAGCGCTGGTTTATAATAGTGTCTATAGCTAATGCTGATTTACCTGTTTGACGATCACCGATAATTAGTTCACGCTGACCACGTCCAATAGGTATCATTGCATCGATAGATTTATAGCCAGTTTGAATTGGTTCATTAATTGATTGACGTTCAATAACTCCTGGCGCAATAGCTTCAACTGCAGCAAAAAAACTATGTTCTAATGGACCCTTACCATCAATAGGTGTACCAAGAACATTTATTATACGACCTAGTAGACCATAACCCACTGGCACTTCTAAAATACGTCCGGTACATTTTACTTTCATACCTTCTGTTAAATCTGTATATGGTCCCATTACCACAGCACCAACACAATCTCTTTCTAAATTTAAAGCTATGGCAAAACGGTTATCAGGTAGTGCTATCATTTCGCCCTGCATTACTTCTGATAATCCATAAATACGAATGATACCATCACTAATAGAAAAAATAGTACCTTCATGATAAATTTCGCTTGCGATATTAAACTGAGCAATACGTTGTTTGATTAGTTGGCTAATTTCTGTGGAATGCAATTGCATGTTCCGTCTCACTTCTATTTATCATATGGATAGAGATCTGGTAAGGCGTTCTAGACGACCCCGTATACTGCCATCTATAACCATATCATTAATTCGAATTATGATTCCTGCCATTACTGATCGATCTATTTTACAATTCAGTGTAATTTTACGTGATATACGTTGTTCTAGAGCTGTAGTGATTTTCGTTATTTGTGCTTGATTTAATCTATGAATAGAAATCAATTCGACTTCTACTGCTAATTCATATTGAGTACGCAAATTAATAAAATTTTGAAATACATATGGTAATACTATTAGGCGTTTATTCTGAGCCATTATTTTAATTAAATTTTGACCATAAATATTCAATTGATCGCCGCAAACAGAGATAAAAATTTTTGCTAATTGTACGTCTAAAATTACTTTATTAGCTAATAGCTTCTTTATATCTTTATTATTGCTTACTTCAGCAGAAAATAATAACATTGATTGCCAAGATTCTATTTTTTTATGCTCAACAGCAAAATCAAACGCTGCTTTTGCGTAAGGATGAGCTATCGTTATAAATTCAGACATTGATTCTACTCAATTGAAATTTCTGTGATAATTTTATCAACAATTTTGCTATGTATTGTCTTATCTATTGAATGTTCAATTATTTTTTCTGCACTTATTAAAGCTAACATACAGATTTGTGTACGTAGCTCTTCATACATTTTTTTTCTTTCAGTATTTATTTGTATTTGTGTTTGTTCGAGTATATTTTGACATTGAATTTCAGCTTCAACTTTAGCTTGACTAATGAGTGCAATTTTATGTTGATTTGCTTCTTCAATAATTTCTTGTGCTTTAACTTTTACTTGTCTTAAATAATCTGTAGCTTGAACTTGAGCAATCTCTAAATCTTTTTTCGCATTTTCTACAAATATTAGACTTTCTGTAATATCATTTTGACGTTTTTCTACTGCAGAAATAAGCGGTGGCCATACATATTTCATACAAAATAAAACAAAGATAGTAAAAGCTATAGCCTGACCCAAAATAGTTGCATTTAAATTCATATCAAACGGTTTCTCATGCAAGTTAATGATTGTAAGTTAAATATTAAGTGATCGCAAATATTATATATAAACCTAAACCTACTGTAATCATCGGAATAGCATCAACTAAACCCATTACAATAAAAAACTGAGAGCGAAGAAGAGGAATTAAATCAGGTTGACGTGCAGCTCCTTCTAAAAATTTACCTCCTAATATACCAATACCAATCGCAGCACCAATAGCTGCTAGACCCATCATAATAGTTGCAGCCATATATAACATATTTGTATTATTCAAAGTATCCATAATAACAACCTTATTTCTTATTTAAGGAATTTTATATAATTTGCGTAATATTAAATATATTACGAAGATAATGTCTAAACTTTATGTGTTTCAGTAGCCATTGCTAGATACACAATTGTTAAAACCATAAAAATAAAAGCTTGTAGTGTTACTATAATAATATGAAAAATAGCCCAAGGAACATTTATTATCCACTGTAACCACCATGGTAATAGACCAGCAATTAAAATAAAAATTAACTCACCTGCATACATATTACCAAATAAACGAAGAGCTAAAGAAATTGGTTTAGATAATAAACTAACACTTTCAAGAATTAAATTAATGGGAATAAAAATTGGATGGTTAAAAGGTTGCATAGTAAGTTCTTTTATAAAACTTTTTATTCCTTTGATCATAATGCTATAATATAAAATCAGCATAAAGACACCCAGTGCCATTGCAAATGTAATGTTGATATCAGCAGAAGGTACAACTCGTAGTACAGGTAGATTCCATATATACTGAGCAAGATAAGGTAGTAAATCAATCGATAGTAAGTCCATAATATTCATTAAAAATATCCAGACAAAAATCGTTAATGCCAGAGGAGCTATTAACTTGCTTTGCATCTGAAAAATATCACGTACATTTTTATTCACAAAATCAATAATTAGTTCAATAGTAGTCTGTATTTTATTTGGAATACCACTAGTAGCTCTTTTAGCAACATAGTAAAAACTTACTAAAAAAATTAAACCCAATAGTAAAGAAAAGAACATGGAATCAATATTTAGTACCCAAAATGATGCTACAGTAGAAGCTTTAACTAGTTTGAAATTATGCAAATCAAGTTGCAAATGATTTAAGTGGTGACAAATATATGCTTTTAAAGTAGTTGTTTCTCCTAATTTTGATACAGACATGGTATTTTACCTAAGATTAGTAGTATATACAAAAACCAATAAATTAAACTAGTACAAAATATATAAATTATACGGATAAATACAATAATCTCAATAGATCAGTAACAAATATAGCTCAATATTATTTAATACTTTAAACAATTAATAAATTGCTAAATTAATATATAATATAATAAATAATTAATTTATGAAAATACATTGATATAGATTTTGATCTATTCCTAATATATTTATTATTTTTAATATTAAAGTTGTTAATTATTATTAACAAATAATAATCCCCGTTTTTTTAACCATATGAGTAAAATAGAAATAGCAGTTGGTGTAATACCAGAAATCCGTGATGCTTGCCCAATAGAACTAGGTTTATAATTATTTAATTTACATATTACTTCTTTAGATAAACTAGAAATTATATTATAATCAATATTATTAGGTAATAATGTTTTCTCATGACGTAACTGACGCAAGATATCTTCTTGTTGCCGAGTAATATAGCCTTCATATTTAATCTGTATTTCAATTTGTTCTGTTACTTGGTCATTATCTAATACTGGACCAAAAGTTGGTAAGTTGGTTAGTAACTTATAATTAATTTCTGGTCGCCGAAGTAATTCTTCACCGTTAATTTTATTTATTAAAGGTTTTTTTAATAATAAATTGAGCTTTTCTATGTCTTTTGTGTTAGGGTATATTGAAATATTACGTAATCTTTGGCGTTCTAATTCAATCTGTTCTCGTTTAACACAAAAATGTTTCCACCGTACGTCATTTACTAAACCAAGTTTACGTCCAATTTCAGTAAGACGGATATCTGCGTTATCTTCACGTAAAGAAAGTCGATATTCTGCACGAGAAGTAAACATACGATATGGTTCATTAGTCCCTAATAAACAAAGATCATCAATTAATACTCCAAGATATGCTTCGCTTCGAGATGGTGACCAACTTTCTTGCTCTTTAGCTTGTAGAGCAGCGTTAATTCCAGCAAGTAAACCTTGAGCAGCCGCTTCTTCATAACCTGTTGTGCCATTTATCTGTCCGGCAAAAAAGAGATTATTAATAATTTTACTTTCTAATGTAAGTTTCAAATCACGTGGATCAAAAAAATCATACTCGATTGCATAACCAGGATGCGTAATTTGGGCGTTTTCTAAGCCTTTGATTGATTGAATCATTTTGATTTGAATATCTAATGGTAAACTAGTAGAAATACCATTGGGATAAATTTCTTGACTTGTTAATCCTTCGGGTTCAAGAAAAATTTGATGTGCATTACGATCAGAAAAATTTATTACTTTATCTTCAATAGAAGGACAATAACGTGGCCCTATACTTCCTATTAGTCCAGTATATATTGGACTATAGTGTAAGTTTTTTCTAATAATTTCATGTGTATAATTATTAGTATATGTTATATAACAAGGTACTTGACGTGGATGTTGATTAATAGATCCTATAAAAGAAAATACTGGTAGAGGATGATCACTATGTTGTGTAGCTAATATATTAAAATTAATACTACATGCATTAATTCTAGGTGGTGTTCCAGTTTTGAGACGCTTTACTCTTAATGGTAATTCTCTTAGCTTATTGGAAAGTTTAATTGATGATGGATCTCCTGCACGACCAGCACTATAACAATTTAAACCAATATGAATTTGACCATTGAGAAAAGTACCAACAGTCAGTACTACTGCTCTTGCATAAAACTTTAATCCTAATTGTGTTATTACACCAATTATATGATTGTTTTTAATTATTAAATTTTCTACTGGTTGTTCAATTATTATTAAATTTTGCTGATTTTTTAAGAGGGTACGTATTGCTTTACGATAAAGTGTTCTATCTGCTTGTGCTCGTGTTGCTCTAACTGCTGGTCCTTTACTAGCATTGAGTCTTCTAAACTGAATACCAGCATGGTCAATAGCTTGAGCCATGATACCACCCATAGCATCAATTTCTTTCGTTAAATGTCCTTTTCCAATACCACCTATAGCAGGATTACAAGACATTTCTCCTAATTTTTTAATATTATGTGTTAATAGTAAGGTTTTACAACCTATTTGTGCTGATGCTACCGCTGCTTCTGTACCTGCATGGCCTCCACCAACAATAATAATATCAAAATTATCTCGATTTAACATGATAAAACCTTTGAATATATTAGCTTAATGTTATTAACATAATATATTTAAATAAAAATTTAAAATAATAGCAAATATTTTTTTATAATGTTTTATAAAATAATGGATAAATATTAAGTAAACTATTATTGTCTTCTCGTACTCTAAGTAAACTATCTATCTCTAAATCATTATTTAGTACTGCTTGTACCCATATTTTTTGATTGGCCATTTGACACGCTGCTAAAATGATACCAGTACAACGCCAATGGTTTCCAATTTTGATTTCTAAGGATTCACCAGTTACGGGAATATTACTAGCATTACCTATTAAAAAATAAAGTTTTTGTTTATTCATACCACGATATTTAGTACGCGCTATAACTTCTTGGCCAACGTAACATCCTTTATTAAAATCAATACCACCTAATAATTCTAAATTTACTGCTTGTGGTATTAATCGTGTACTTGTAACGTCATCAATAATAGGATAACCAGCTTCAATATCTAATGCTAACCACTGTTTACTATTATTTATCTGTGCTTTACCAGTAAGTACATGCAGTAAATAATTACGTACCACATGTGTCGTAATTAGTAAAAAACGATGTTTTGGCTGACTAAAATATATGATAGTAGTATCAGTGTAATGTATTACAGGACATAAAATATTTGGTAACCTAGCAAAAAACTGATTTAATGTTTCTTGAGCTTGAAAACCTGCGATTCCAAGTAGCACTACATTATCATTAGCTGTAATAGTTACTTTTGAAAACACTGCATATTTTTTGAGTATTTCTAACTGACGATCACGTACACTACTTCGGATTATCAGCGATAATTGATCTAAATGATAAAATATACGAATAGTGCTATACATTTTTCCTTGAGCGTTGCAATGAGCAGCAAAAATATATTGATTTGAATTCAGAGATACTATATTACAGGTTAATTGTCCCTGTAAGTACTTAATACTATCTATACCATTTATAGTAATTAACGTCCATTCTTCCAGAAAGATAATTGTTAACGGTAAATCATTAGATGATAATGGTATGGGAATATTAGAATTAGACATAAAATACATAATATTGTTTTTGACTAAAGAATATGATCTAATGATCATAGCAAATACAATTTGTAATAAAAACAATACTTTATTAAAATTGTGTAGAAAATATTCATATATATTAAAATTTAAATGTCATACGATAACATCGTGTTAATATCAACAAAAGCTTAATAATCTTACTAAAATAAGTTATAATAATAAATATATTTAATAAGGTTTAATATTAAATATATAATCATATCTAAAATAATTATACATAATCCAACTAAAGTCAATATTTCCAATAAAAGTAATATGTGTAATCAAATCATGAGATTATACTTAAATGTAATACAATTTTAAGTAATGATTAATCGATTCAAAATTCAATGTAATAATAATTATGACTCAATTACGTCGTAGAACACTGGGAAATCTTTCATTATTAGCTAAAACAAACATACCGCTATTATTAAAACGTCTATATATTCAACGCGGTATTAAACATCCAAGTGAATTAGTGTTAAGTACTTCTAATTTACTTACTTATTCTCAATTAACTGGAGTACATAAAGCGGTAACGCTTTTAGCAAAAGCGATATTTACTAATCTAAAAATTATTATAGTAGGAGATTTTGATACTGATGGTGCTACTAGCATTGCTTTAGTTATGATTGCGTTAAAAACTATGGGCGCAAAAAATATTAGTTTTTTAGTACCTAATCGTTTTGAAGAACATTATGGTCTTACTACTAAAATCGTAGAGCAAGCTTTAGCTTTTGGTGCTCAAATGATTTTAACAGTTGATAATGGTATTTCTGCTTATGATGGAATTAATCTAGCTTATTCTAAAAATATTCCAGTATTAGTTACTGATCATCATTTACCTAGTAATATTTTACCGCCAGCTGCAGCCATTGTGAATCCTCATTTAAAATCTTGTCATTTTCAATCAAAAAATTTAGCAGGTGTTGGAGTAGCTTTTTATCTAATGCTTGCACTACGTGCCAACTTATATCAAAAAGGCTGGTTTAGTAATCAGAAAATAGCTGTACCTAAATTAGCAAAATTATTAGATTTAGTTGCATTAGGAACGATAGCTGATATGGTTCCATTAGATTTTAATAATCGTATTTTAGTATATCAAGGAATTAGCAGAATTAGGTCTGGTTACTGTTGTATTGGTATTCGTGTTTTAGCTGAGATTGCTCATATTAATTTAGCTAACTTATGTGCAAGTGATTTAGGTTTTTATCTTGGGCCATATTTAAATGCGGCTGGACGGTTAAAGGATATGTCGTTAGGAGTAAATTTACTACTTAGCAATAATTTATTACAGGCTCGTATGCTTGCCAAAAAGTTAGATATTCTTAATAAAACTAGGCGTCAAATTGAATATAGAATGAAAATTCAAGCATTAGAATTATGTAAGAAAACCGTACAAAATCAAGGTAAGATGCCATTAGGCTTATCTATTTATCACCATCAATGGCATCAAGGTGTAATAGGTATTTTAGCTTCAAAACTTAAAGAACATTTTCATAGACCTGTAATTATTTTTGCTCCTACTAGTAATGGTTTATTAAAAGGTTCTTGTCGTTCAATTGTTGGTTTACATATATATGATGTACTACACAAATTAAATTCTTTATATCCTGGCATGATTTTAACATTTGGTGGTCATGCTATGGCTGCTGGTTTAACTTTAAAAGAAATTCAGTTCCATACTTTTAGCTATCGTTTTAATAATCTGATTCAACAACTTATCATACCATCAATGCTAGATAAGATCATTTGGTCAGACGGTGAATTATCAAGTAAAGAGTTATCTATTGTTACAGCTGAAATCTTACAAAATGGAGGACCATGGGGAGAAGCATTTCCATATCCATTATTTGATGGCAAGTTTACTATTATTAATCAAAGATTATTAAATAAAAAACATTTAAAATTAAAAATAAAACATATTTCTAACGGACCAATAATAGATGGAATTATGTTTAATACTAATACTTTAATATTTCCTAATAATAAACAAAACATCGTTCAATTAGCTTATAAGCTGAATATTAATAAATATTATGGTACTAGTCGTTTAGAATTATTAATTGAACATATATGGTCATGTAATAAATTTTAATTATTTGAATATATATTGCTATATTTTTAACAAATTAACAGTAACTTATTATTTTTATGGAATAAAACACATATATGATGGAAAAACATTATATTCAAAATCAAATACGAAATATTTTAGAAAGAATAAAAGTTCTTAGGGGGTATCTTTAATTATGATATTAAGAAAAAACGTATCGAAGAAATACAAGCAAAATTAGAAATTACAGAGACATGGAATAAACCTAGAGAAGCACAAATTTTAAAACAAGAACTATCTGCTATTAAATTAATTACTAATACTATTGATAATATATCTGAAGAAACAATAGATCTAGAATTATTACTAGAATTAGCTTTCACAGAAAAAGATGAACAAACTTTTCTTGAAACTAAGTCTGAGTTAGATAATATCGTTAAAAAATTAGAACAACTAGAGTTTTGTCGTATGTTTGCAGGTCAATATGACAGTGCTAATTGTTATATAGATATTCAAGCTGGTTCTGGTGGTACTGAAGCACAGGATTGGGCTAATATGCTATTACGTATGTATCTACGTTGGTCTGAATCTCATGGATTTAAAACAGTAATCATAGCAGAATCTTTAGGTGAAATAGCTGGAATAAAATCAGTGACGATCAATATCATTGGTCATTATGCTTATGGTTGGTTACGAACTGAAACTGGTATACATCGTTTAGTACGTAAAAGTCCGTTTGATTCTGGTGGTAGACGTCATACCTCATTTAGTTCTGCATTTGTTTATCCAGAAATTAATAATAATATTAATATTAATATAAATCAAAAAGATTTACGTATTGATGTTTTTCGTGCATCAGGTGCAGGTGGTCAACATGTTAATCGTACTGAATCTGCAGTTCGTATTACACATTTACCTACTAATATCGTCACACAATGCCAAAATGACCGTTCACAGCATAAAAATAAAGATCAAGCAATGAAACAACTTAAAGCTAAATTATATGAATTTGAGTTACATAAAAAAAATATAGAAAAAATTACACAAGAAAATACTAAATCAGATATTAATTGGGGTAATCAAATTCGTTCTTATGTATTAGATGATTCACGCATTAAAGATTTACGTACTGGTATAGAAATACGTAATATCCAGGCAGTACTAGATGGTAATTTAGATAAATTTATTAAAGCTAGTCTAAAAGCAGGATTATAAATTTATAAGGAATTAAATTCTATGTGTAACAAAAAATTATTACAATTACATAATAAATCTAACACATTAGATTTAAATAATGAGTTATATTTACGCAAAGTTAAATTAGCAGAATTACGTCAAGAAGATAATCCTTTTCCTAATGATTTCCGACGTAATATGATCTCTAATCAATTACATGCTCAATATGGTGATAAAAATCATAAACATTTAGAAAAATTAAAAGTAAACGTAAGTGTAGCTGGTCGCATGATAACTCGTCGTATTATGGGTAAAGCATCATTTATTACCTTACAAGATGGAGGTGGAAAAATACAACTTTATGTTTCTTGTAAAAATTTACCTAAAGAATTATATAATACTTTTTTAAAAAAATGGGATTTAGGAGATATATTAGGAATCTGTGGTAGTTTATTTAAAACACGTACTGGAGAGTTATCTATATACTGTAGTAAAATAAGGTTACTCACAAAATCTTTACGTCCACTACCTGATAAGTTTCATGGTTTAGTCGATAAGGAAACATGTTATCGTAAACGCTATTTAGATTTAATTACTAATGATACATCTCGTTCGATATTTAAAATACGATCGCGTATTATATCAGAAATACGTCAATTTATGACGACACATAATTTTATGGAAGTAGAAACACCAATAATGCAAACCATTCCTGGTGGTGCAGCAGCACGTCCATTTATAACACATCATCATACACTTGATATAGATATGTATCTTCGTATTGCGCCAGAACTATACTTAAAAAGATTAGTAGTTGGTGGTTTAGAACGTATTTTTGAAATAAACTATAATTTTCGTAATGAAGGATTATCTGCGTATCATAACCCAGAATTTACTATGATGGAACTTTATATGGCTTATGCAGATTATCGTGATTTAATATTTTTAATAAAAAAATTATTGTTAACTCTAACAACACGTATTATAGGTAGTAACACCATTACATATAATGGCCAATCTTTAGATTTTAGTAAAGAATTTATAGAAATGACAATGATCGAAGCAATTTGTTATTATAATTCAAAAATTATGCCAGCAGATTTATATAATTTTACAACAATTACCATTATTGCACAATCTTTAGGTATTAAGATAGATAAAGAATGGGGTTTAGGTAGATTACAAACAGAAATTTTTGAAGAGACCACAGAAAAAAATTTAATTCAACCAACATTTATTACTTGCTATCCAGTAGAAGTATCTCCATTAGCACGTCGTAATGATAATAATCCATTTTTTACAGATCGGTTTGAATTTTTTATTGGAGGTATTGAAATAGGTAACGGTTTCTCAGAACTAAACGATGCAGAAGAGCAAACAAAAAGATTTATTGAACAAGAGCAAAGAAAAAATTCTAATAATAATACTACTGCTTATGATAAAGATTATATTACAGCGCTAGAATATGGGTTACCACCTACTGCTGGATTAGGTATTGGTATTGATAGATTAATAATGTTATTTACTAATAGTAAAACTATTCGTGATGTAATATTGTTTCCAACTATGCGTCCACAACCACAACAATAATAAATTTTTATTAAAAATTGAATTTATCTATATTAGAAGTGTATATTACATATACAATAAATGGTTATTAATAAAATAATGTTACTAAAACAAAATAAAAAAATATATCCTAATATTTTAATATTAGACTCTGGTGTTGGTGGTTTATCAATTTTTTCTGAAGTAATAAAAATATTACCTAACGCCAATTATATATATGTATTTGATAATGAAGCTTTTCCATACGGTGAAAAATCACGAATCTTTATTATTGATAGAGTAGTTAATATAGTATATGCTATATATAAAATGTACACATTAAATATTATTATTATTGCTTGTAATACTGCTAGTATTTTAACACTTTCAATATTACGAAGATACTTTCTTTGCCCTATTATTGGAGTTGTGCCAGCTATTAAACTAGCTACTAAATTAACACGTAGTGGTATGATTGGTTTGTTAGCTACCACAGTTACATTACAAAGTAATTATATCCAAAATTTAATCTGTAAATTTGCAACTTGCTATAATATAATACCTATTAGTGCTCCCGAATTAGTAATTTTAGCTGAAGCTAAATTACATGGTGAAAAAATATCATTATTAATGATAGAACAAATATTGTTGTTATGGTTAAAAACAGTTAATATACTAAATATAGATACTATTATTTTAGGATGTACACACTTTCCATTACTTCGTGAAGAATTACAGATGATTTTACCAAATCATATTCAGCTAATAGATTCTCATAAAGCCATTGCTCAACAAGTATTATACTTAGTTAAACAATCTATAAATTATAGTAATTACTCTATCATACCAATACCAAATAAAACATATTATTTAGCAAAAAACGATAAAATATCTTCATTAATACCGCATTTAAATAAATGCGGTTTTTATCATATTCAACATTTATTATTATAATACATTACTTAACTTAACTAAAATTAAATAATTATATTTATATTATAAATAAACTCTTGACTGATCAGTAAGATCAGGTAACATATAAACAATGTCGATTAATAATTATCTTATTCGACAATGCTCTTTAATAATTGATTAGATAATTTGTGTGGACACACGCAAAAAATAGTTAAAAACTTAAAAAACTAATAACATTGTTTTTTATGAATAATTTTTTAAGTAAACAATTTTCAATTGAAGAGTTTGATCATGGCTCAGATTGAACGCTGGCGGTAAGCTTAACACATGCAAGTCGAGCGGCATCGGAAAGTAAATTAATTACTTTGCCGGCAAGCGGCGAACGGGTGAGTAATATCTGGGGATCTACCTTATGGAGAGGGATAACTATTGGAAACGATAGCTAACACCGCATAATGTCGTCAGACCAAAATGGGGGACCTAATTTAGGCCTCATGCCATAAGATGAACCCAGATGAGATTAGCTAGTAGGTGAGATAATAGCTCACCTAGGCAACGATCTCTAGTTGGTCTGAGAGGATGACCAGCCACACTGGAACTGAGACACGGTCCAGACTCCTACGGGAGGCAGCAGTGGGGAATCTTGCACAATGGGGGAAACCCTGATGCAGCTATACCGCGTGTGTGAAGAAGGCCTTCGGGTTGTAAAGCACTTTCAGCGGGGAAGAAAATGAAGTTACTAATAATAATTGTCAATTGACGTTACCCGCAAAAGAAGCACCGGCTAACTCCGTGCCAGCAGCCGCGGTAAGACGGAGGGTGCAAGCGTTAATCGGAATTACTGGGCGTAAAGCGTATGTAGGCGGTTTATTTAGTCAGGTGTGAAAGCCCTAGGCTTAACCTAGGAATTGCATTTGAAACTGGTAAGCTAGAGTCTCGTAGAGGGGGGGAGAATTCCAGGTGTAGCGGTGAAATGCGTAGAGATCTGGAAGAATACCAGTGGCGAAGGCGCCCCCCTGGACGAAAACTGACGCTCAAGTACGAAAGCGTGGGGAGCAAACAGGATTAGATACCCTGGTAGTCCACGCTGTAAACGATGTCGATTTGAAGGTTGTAGCCTTGAGCTATAGCTTTCGAAGCTAACGCATTAAATCGACCGCCTGGGGAGTACGACCGCAAGGTTAAAACTCAAATGAATTGACGGGGGCCCGCACAAGCGGTGGAGCATGTGGTTTAATTCGATACAACGCGAAAAACCTTACCTACTCTTGACATCCAGAGTATAAAGCAGAAAAGCTTTAGTGCCTTCGGGAACTCTGAGACAGGTGCTGCATGGCTGTCGTCAGCTCGTGTTGTGAAATGTTGGGTTAAGTCCCGCAACGAGCGCAACCCTTATCCTTTGTTGCCAACGATTAAGTCGGGAACTCAAAGGAGACTGCCGGTGATAAACCGGAGGAAGGTGAGGATAACGTCAAGTCATCATGGCCCTTACGAGTAGGGCTACACACGTGCTACAATGGTGCATACAAAGAGAAGCAATCTCGTAAGAGTTAGCAAACCTCATAAAGTGCATCGTAGTCCGGATTAGAGTCTGCAACTCGACTCTATGAAGTCGGAATCGCTAGTAATCGTGGATCAGAATGCCACGGTGAATACGTTCCCGGGCCTTGTACACACCGCCCGTCACACCATGGGAGTGTATTGCAAAAGAAGTTAGTAGCTTAACTCATAATACGAGAGGGCGCTTACCACTTTGTGATTCATAACTGGGGTGAAGTCGTAACAAGGTAACCGTAGGGGAACCTGCGGTTGGATCACCTCCTTACACTAAAAAGTTAAATAAAATTGTGATGTGTCCACACAAATTATCTAGTTATTATTAATAACTATTAATAAAGTATGTATATTTATTTAAATATAGTATTTACATATAATTTTTATTTATGTCCCCTTCGTCTAGTGGTCTAGGACGCTGCCCTTTCACGGCAGCAACAGGGGTTCAACTCCCCTAGGGGACGAATGCAACAATTATTAGATACAATTTGTATAAATGTAAATTTAGTATGTTTGTTCTTTAACAATTTAAAATTAAACTCAAAATAACAAAATATTTTAGGGTTGTGAGGTTAAGTAACTAAGCGTATACGGTGAATGCCTAGACAGTCAGAGGCGATGAAGGACGTGCTAATCTGCGAAAAGCATCGGTAAGCTGATAGGAAGCATTATCAACCGATGATATCCGAATGGGAAAACCCGATACAAATTTTTGTATCATTATTAAGTAAATTCATAGCTTAATAAAGCGAACCAGGAGAACTGAAACATCTAAGTATCCTGAGGAAAAGAAATCAACCGAGATTCCCTCAGTAGTGGCGAGCGAACAGGGAACAGCCTAAAGCCATCATCAGTTTATATGTTAGAAAAATGTGTTTGGAAAAAACAGCAATAATAGGTGATAGCCCTGTATTCAAAAATATATAAGCTGTGAGCTTAAAAAGTAAAGCGGGACACGTGGTATCCTGTTTGAAGATGGGGGGACCATCCTCTAAGGCTAAATACTCCTGACTGATCGATAGTGAACTAGTACCGTAAGGGAAAGGTGAAAAGAACCCCGGTAAGGGGAGTGAAATAGAACCTGAAACCGTATACGTACAAGCAGTAGAAGCATTTTTAAAATGTGACTGCGTACCTTTTGTATAATGGGTCAGCGACTTATATTCTGTAGCAAGGTTAACCATATAGGGGAGCCGTAGGGAAACCGAGTCTTAATTGGGCGTTTAGTTGCAGGATATAGACCCGAAACCCGGTGAGCTAGCCATGAGCAGATTGAAGGTTAAGTAACACTAACTGAAGGATCGAACCGACTAATGTTGAAAAATTAGCGGATGACTTGTGGCTAGGGGTGAAAGGCCAATCAAACCGGGAGATAGCTGGTTCTCCTCGAAAGCTATTTAGGTAGCGCCTCGTGAATTCATCTTTGGGGGTAGAGCACTGTTTTGGCTAGGGGTCCATTCTGGGTTACCAACCCAATGCAAACTACGAATACTAAAGAATGTTATCACGGGAGACACACGATGGGTGCTAACGTCCATCGTGAAAAGGGAAACAACCCAGACCGCCAGCTAAGGTCCCAAAGTCATAGTTAAGTGGGAAACGAAGTGGGAAGTCATAAACAACCAGGATGTTGGCTTAGAAGCAGCCATCATTTAAAGAAAGCGTAATAGCTCACTGGTCGAGTCGTCCTGCGCGGAAAATGTAACGGGGCTAAACTATGCACCGAAGCTGCGGCAGCAATATTTGCATATTGCTGGGTAGAGGAGCGTTCTGTAAGCCTGTGAAGGTATATTGTAAAATATACTGGAGGTATCAGAAGTGCGAATGCTGACATAAGTAACGATAAAGCGGGTAAAAAACCCGCTCGCCGAAAGACTAAGGTTTCCTGTTCAACGGTAATCGGAGCAGGGTAAGTCGACCCCTAAGGCGAGGCCGAAAGGCGTAGTCGATGGAAAACAGGTTAATATTCCTGTACTAGATGTAACTGCGAAGGGGGAACGAAGAAAGCTAAGTTCGCCGGGTAACGGTTGTCCCGGTTTAAACGTGTAGGTGGAAAAAGTAGGCAAATCCGCTTTTTCATAACACTAAGGCGTGATGACTAACCATTCCAATGGTAAAGGAATTGATGCTATGCTTCCAAGAAAAGCCTCTAAGCTTCAGGTTACATAAAATCGTACCTCAAACCAACACAGGTAGTCAGGTAGAGAATACTAAGGCGCTTGAGAGAACTCGGGTAAAGGAACTAGGCAAAATGGTGCCGTAACTTCGGAAGAAGGCACGCTGGCATGTAAGTTATAGGACTTGCTCCTAACGCTGAAGCCAGTCGCAGATACCAGCTGGCTGCAACTGTTTATTAAAAACACAGCACTGTGCAAACACGAAAGTGGACGTATACGGTGTGACGCCTGCCCGGTGCCGGAAGGTTAATTAATAGAGTCACTAAGCTCTTGATCGAAGCCCCGGTAAACGGCGGCCGTAACTATAACGGTCCTAAGGTAGCGAAATTCCTTGTCGGGTAAGTTCCGACCTGCACGAATGGCGTAATGATGGCCAGACTGTCTCTACCCGAGACTCAGTGAAATTGAATTCGCCGTGAAGATGCGGTGTACCCGTGGCAAGACGGAAAGACCCCGTGAACCTTTACTATAGCTTGATACTGAATATCAAACTTTGATGTGTAGGATAGGTGGGAGGCTTTGAAGTGTAGACGCCAGTCTACATGAAGCCAACCTTGAAATACCACCCTTTAATGTTTTATGTTCTAACTCTAGTCCGTAATCCGGATTGAAGACAGTGTCTGGTGGGTAGTTTGACTGGGGCGGTCTCCTCCTAAAAAGTAACGGAGGAGCACAAAGGTTAGCTAATCACGGTCGGACATCGTGAGGTTAGTGCAAAGGCATAAGCTAGCTTAACTGCGAGAGTGACAATTCAAGCAGATGCGAAAGCAGGTCTTAGTGATCCGATGGTTCTAAATGGAAGGGCCATCGCTCAACGAATAAAAGGTACTCCGGGGATAACAGGCTAATACCGCCCAAGAGTTCATATCGACGGCGGTGTTTGGCACCTCGATGTCGGCTCATCACATCCTGGGGCTGAAGTAGGTCCCAAGGGTATGGCTGTTCGCCATTTAAAGTGGTACGCGAGCTGGGTTTAGAACGTCGTGAGACAGTTCGGTCCCTATCTGCCATGGGCGTTGGAAGATTGAGAGGGGCTGCTCCTAGTACGAGAGGACCGGAGTGGACGCACCGCTGGTGTGCGGGTTGTCATGCCAATGGCATTGCCCGGTAGCTATGTGCGGAAAAGATAACCGCTGAAAGCATCTAAGCGGGAAACTTGCCTCAAGATGAGTCTTCCCTGAGGCTGAAGTTTAAGCCTCCTAAAGGGACGTTAAAGACTATAACGTTGATAGGTCTGATGTGTAAGCGCTGTGAGGCGTTGAGCTAACAGATACTAATGACCCGTGAGACTTAACCTTACAACACCTAAAATATTTAGTTTAATTTTAAATGTTTACAACAAAGTTAATTTAATTACTGAAAAAATTGCCTGGTGGCAATAGCGCGGTGGTCCCACCTGATACCATACCGAACTCAGAAGTGAAATACCGTAGCGCCAATGGTAGTGTGGGGTTTCCCCATGTGAGAGTAGGAAACTGCCAGGCAATACCTTTTTAAGGTGCGGTAGTTCAGTTGGTCAGAATACCGGCCTGTCACGCCGGGGGTCGCGGGTTCGAGTCCCGTCCGCACCGCCAACCCAACCTAACATATACATCCTAATACTAATAGGGGCGTAGTTCAACTTGGTAGAGCACCGGTCTCCAAAACCGGAAGTTGGGAGTTCAAATCTCTCCGCCCCTGTCTTCTTGTAATAGAGCTAAATCAGCTATCTGTAAGAATAATTGACGTAAATTATCAAGTAAGGTTAAGCGATTCATACGTACTTCTTCCTTTTCAGTCATAATCATGACTTTATCGAATAAAGTATCCACGAGTTTACGTAAACTCACTAATTTTACTAACGCATCATAATATCTATCTGTAGCAAAAAATGGTTGTAGTTCCTTACGCAATATTATTATATAATTCATGAGGTTAATTTCCTCTGGCTCCTGCAAGAGAAACATTTTAACATCACCCTTAATAATAGCGATAGCTTGAGATTTAGTAAGAATATTAAAAACGCGCTTATTTATGGCTGTGAGTGCCTGCGCATCAGGAAGTTTACGGAATTTACTCAAAGCACGTATACGAGCATCAAAGTCTATTAGTTTAGTCGGTCGAGGCGCTAGTACTGCATGAATAGTATCGCTACTGTAACCATGATTCTGATACAAGGCGCGTAAACGATTCAACATAAAGTTAATAACATCATTTACTACAGCTTTATTAGTCAGTTTATCTTGGTATAAAAGTACAGCTTTTTCTATTAATGCTTGTAAATCGAGAGGCAATTGTTTTTCTACGATAATACGTAGGACACCCAGCGCAGCACGGCGTAGGGCGAATGGATCTTTATCATGCTTAGGATGCTGATTAATGCCAAAAATTCCAACTAAGGTATCAATTTTATCTGCGATTGCAACTGCGCAGGAAACAAATGTTGTAGGTAAATTATCACCAGCAAACCTGGGTAGATACTGTTCTTTTTGTGCTAATGCAACATACTCAGGTTCGCCATCTAGTCGGGCATAATGCATACCTATAACGCCCTGAATTTCAGGATACTCAAACACCATATTAGTCATTAAGTCACATTTAGATAATAAACCTGCACGTGACGCCTGCTTAACGTTAGTAGCAATAATTTCGGCAATCCAACTGGCTAAAAGTTCAATACGAGTACTTTTCTCACGAAGAGTACCGAGTTGTATTTGGAACATAACAGTATCTAGAAGTGATAAGTTATCTTCTAGCCGTCGCTTACGGTCGGTATTAAAAAAAAACTCTGCATCTGCTAGACGGGAACGGACTACTTTTTCATTTCCAGCGATAACAGTTAATACATTTTTAGACTCTATATTAGCGACCAAAATAAAGTACGGTAACAATTTTTGTTCTGTATTATAGATAGGAAAATATTTTTGATCATTTATCATAGTATACACTAGTGCTTCAGTAGGTACTGCCAAGAACTTCTCTTCAAAACTGGCAATGAGCACTATCGGCCATTCAACCAACGATGTTACCTCTTCTAATAGGCTATCGTTTATATCTGCGATACCTCCTATTTTTTTAGCTGCAGCTGCTACATCATGACTGATAATTTTTTTGCGTAGCTCATAGTCTGCCATTACCCGTCCACGTTCTAGAAGCACCTGAGGATAGCAATCAGCGTGCAATAGGCTTATTTTTGTTTCACCCATGAAGCGATGGCCGCGAATTATACGATCTGAGTTAATGCCTAAGATGTTGCCTGGAATCACCTGATCGTCTAGCAATAAGGTTACTGTACGTACAGGACGAATAAATTTATAGTGTTGATCTCCCCAGCGCATTACTTTTGGAAATGATAATGATAATTTATCTAGTGCGTTACGAACTATATTGCATAATAGTGATTGCACGGGCTGAGCAATGACTAACATTTTGTAAATTAGCCACTCTCCTTTATCTGTAGAAAGACGTTCAGCTTGATTTACTGTTATGCCGCAGTAACGCGCCCAGCCTATCGCAGCTTTAGTTGGTTTACCTTCAGCATCAAAAGCTTGAGCAACAGCTGGTCCTCTTTTTTCAATATAACAGCTATCAGTATGAGCACTGCTGTTCATACTCATTACTTTAAGTGCTAGACGGCGCGGAGCTGCGAACCAGTTGATTTTTTCATAACTAATACGAGCACTATCAAGTTCAATGCTAACATTAGCTGCAAAAACTTGTGCCAACGAACGTAGCTTTTTAGCTGGCAACTCTTCTGTACCAATTTCTACAAGAAAAGTTTTTGTATGCATTTATATACCTATGTGTTATGGCTTAACTTACACATCGGAAACCCAAGCGCTTTACGCGAAGCATAGTAGATTTTTGCTACTGTCTTAGTCATATTTCGGAGACGAAAGATATAGCATTGTCGTTCTGTAACAGAAATAGCTTTACGGGCATCGAGCATATTAAAGTTATGCGCAGCTTTAAGGACACATTCATAAGCAGGTAACGGAAGTGGTTTTTCTAGAGTTAGAAGGTTAAGCGCTTCTTTTTCATATTGTTCAAAACAATTAAATAAGAAATCAGTATTAGCATATTCAAAATTATAAGTTGATTGCTCAACTTCATTTTGATGAAAAATTTCGCCATAAGTTGTACAGCCAAGCGCACCTTCGTTCCAGATAAGATCATAAACGCTTTCAACACTTTGTAAAAACATAGCGATTCGCTCGAGGCCATAAGTGATCTCACCTGTCACTGGTTGGCACTCAAAACCACCTACTTGTTGAAAATAAGTAAATTGAGTAACTTCCATACCGTTGAGCCATACTTCCCAGCCTAATCCCCAAGCGCCCAGCGTCTGATTTTCCCAATTATCTTCTACGAAGCGGATGTCATTAATGGTCGTATCTAGTCCAATGGTTTTCAGAGAATTGAGATATACTTCCTGAATATTTTTTGGTGAAGGTTTAAGCATTACTTGAAATTGATAATAGTGCTGTAAACGATTCGGGTTTGCACCATACCTACCATCAGTAGGACGACGCGACGGTTGAACATAGGCAACAGCAATTGGCTCTGGGCCCAGAGCTCGCAGGCAGGTCATAGGATGTGAGGTACCAGCACCGACCTCAACATCTAGTGGTTGTACAATAGTACAACCATAGCGCGCCCAGTAATCCTGAAGTGTCATAATCAGACTCTGAAAGGTAAAAGTATTACCATAATCATTTGGCATTTTACTTACAGTATTATGGGCTATTAAAAGACAGATTAACGATGAACTCAAAAACTTTACTTAAAAAGTATCTATATGATAATTTAATTGTGTGTTAAATAACAAGAGATTAGAACATCTTTTTAACACTACGGTAGCTTCCATCATAAATAGAAAAGTAAAATATAATGACGCCAGAAACTCTATTCATAGAAGATTATGAACGGCAACTGAAAGAAAAAGCAAGATACCTACAGCAAATTATGGCTCAGTTTCATGCTCCTTATGTAAAAATCTTTGATTCCCAACCTATCAATTACCGCATGCGCGCCGAATTTCGTGTTTGGCATGATTACGACAATATTTTTCATATTATGTTCGATCCGCAGACCAAAAAACACATTCCTATTGATCATTTTATGGCCGGCAGCCTGCTGATGAACGAACTTATGAGCGCTATGATTGCGGCGGTGCGGTCGTCACGAGTTTTACGCAATAAATTATTTCAGCTAGATTATCTTACTACTTTAAGCGGTGAAGCTGTAATAACGCTGATTTATCACCAATCTCCCGAAGAAAAAGAATGGCGTAAGCATGCAACTCAGCTACGTGAAGATTTACGCGCTAAAGGTTATCAGGTTAATCTCATTAGCCGCGCTGCCAAACAAAAAATTTGTATAGAATGTAATTATGCGGAAGAATTTCTACCTGTATCAGGACGTATACTCAATTACCGACAAATAGAAAATAGCTTCACTCAACCTAATGCCGGAATCAATATTAAGATGCTGGAGTGGGCTTTAGAGGCTACTCAAGAATCACGTGGAGATTTACTAGAACTATACTGTGGTAATGGTAACTTCTCATTAGCGCTAGCTTGTAATTTCGAACGTATATTGGCTACAGAAATAGCAAAACCGTCAGTAGAGGCGGCACAACATAATCTTATTGCTAATAAGATAGAGAATGTGCAGATCATCCGTATGTCGGCAACAGAGTTTACCCAGGCGATACAGGGAAAACGTGAGTTCACGCGTATGAGGAATATAGATCTACACAGTTACCAATGCGAAACTATTTTTGTTAATCCACCGCGAAGTGGCCTCGATGAGGTTACAACGAAGATGGTGCAAGCTTATCCACGTATTATTTATATATCTTGTAATCCTAAATCATTGTGCCACAATCTATCGATGCTTGCTGCATCGCATACAATAGAACTACTGGCGTTGTTCGATCAATTTCCCTATACCAACCATATAGAGTGCGGTCTATTGTTAGTACGTAAAGCTAAATATACAAAATATTAAAGTTTTCAACTCAACTAATAATATTATTGTTAACTAACAACTGGTTTATTTTTGATTTTAGGACGTACCCCTAGGGTATGACAGATCGTATATGTTAACTCATCCCGGTTGAGCGTATAGAAATGAAAATCCTTAACACCCTCGCGGCTTAGAATTTTAACTATATCTATGGCAATAGAAGCACCCACCATCTTGCTTGTTTCTATATCTTGATCAAGTCCATCAAACATGACACTCATCCAGTGTGGTACTTTTACGTTGGTCATAGCTGCAAAACGCTGTAACTGACGAAAATTAAATACCGGCATAATTCCAGGCACGATTTCAGTATCGATACCCGCTGCCAAGCAGCGATCACGGAACCGCAGGTAGCTCTCAACATTAAAAAAAAACTGAGTAATGGCGCGGCTGGCGCCAGCATCTACTTTTCTTTTAAGATTCATTAAGTCAGATTGAGCGCTTCGCGCTTCCGGATGAACTTCTGGATAGGCAGCCACAGAAATCTCGAAATCACCCACGGTTTTCAATAGTACTACCAAATCTAAGCCATACATCGTCATAGCCTGCCGGTTGCAACCAGGAGGTAGGTCACCGCGTAGCGCTACGATATGACGAATCCCGCTGCGCCAATACTCTTGTACTATTTCCTGTAGTGCAGGCTGCGAAGCATCGATACAGGTCAAATGCGGCACTGCCTCTAATCCAGTACGTTCTTTAATCTCTTTGATAATACTGTAGGTACGCTTACGTTCTCCTGAATTAGCGCCGTAAGTAACAGAGACAAAAATTGGTTGAAGTTGACTTAACCGGTCGAGAGAATTCCAGAAAGATAGTTCCATTTGACTAGTACGAGGAGGAAAAAACTCAAAAGAAACGTTTATATTACCCTGGAGTTCAGCTAAATTCTGATTTAGTACTTCTTGCTGATAAACGTGAAATAAACTCATGCCTTTACTTGACCTCATAAGATCAGGTTATAAATATGTGGACAGAAAATGAAGTAAATTAAGAGTAACGTCAATTAAATAATTGACTACTGAGAAAAATATTCAAAGATCTTGAATAAAGTTCAAATTGACTTATAGTTATAGTGATAAATATAAGCTAGCTAATATGCTGTCCAGCTTGTAAAGCTTGTGCGATATCTGCAATTAAATCTTCACTATCCCCGATACCGGCACGGGCCCGCGATTCAGGAGCCTTCCCTTCCCCTGCATGAGTTATAGTCGTTGCGTGGGATATTAGGCTCTCTACTCCACCCAGGGTAAACAGTTCTAGCGCTCCTAAAAAAACTGTATAGTGCGGTTTCATCTCCGTATCACTTTTATAGCTAGGATGCCCGGGTAATTCTGGATCATATAATTTTTTAACCTGGGGGTGTTGCTGTAAATAAGCGACGATTTCCTGAGCATTACTTGGCAATTACAGCGCCGACCATCACATCAGAGTGTCCGTTAAGATACTTGGTGCAGGAGTGCACCATGCCATGAGATCAGCTCCTAACGCTAGCGGTTATTGTAGAGCCGGACTGACTCATAAAGGTATTGTATTGTCTACAACTCGTAGCAAAGGATTGCGTAGCCGCCAGAGTTTATTCATTACCTTGGTCTATAAACTGTACTTTATAGGCGCCCCGCTGACTAGGCTTTCGAACAGAAGATAACGACCACCATAACAGTCATAGGGCGTAACTAGCAAATTACCTAGTTTCAGTAACATCGTGCACACGAGATGGATGGCAGACATACCGCTGCTGGTCATCACTACTCCTGCTCCGCCTTCCAACCTAGTCAGTGTACGCTGCATCCCTAGTTGGATTTCCACATCGTGAGTAATCATGGGTGCGTGGTTGGTTGAATTGAATAAAATTCAATGTGCTAGATCAGGTTATCGGTGGTACGAGACAGCCAAATTACTTATCATTATTTAATCCACTGCAAACGGCTATGGTGGCTTGTTTGCGTGTCATATTCTCGTATCCTGACTTATCAAAGTTAGGATAAAAGAGTAAAGCGCATAATTGTAGACGTCTACACATCTAGAAGTTTTTACTGCTTATTTTGTAAGTTAAGCAAGTAATAATAAAAGCTAAAATTATGCTAAATTAAATAATAAAAATTTAATCTTAGTATTATCGTGCATACTACCTAATAATAAGGATAGAGTAATGAAAAAATTTTTAGATAGCGTAGATTTATCTAGCACGAACATTAACATTAAGTAGTGTGTTTCTAGTGGATACGGCATAATTAGCTAATTGTCTTTGTCTACTAATTAATATTAGTGTAATGAAATCTTAAGGTACACCATGGCAGAATGGAAAGGTGAGTATATCAGCCCTTATGCTGAAAGTGGTAAAAAAAGTGAACAAGTAAAAAAAATTACAGTTTCCATTCCATTGAAAGTACTGAAAATTCTGACTGACGAAAGAACCCGGCGCCAGGTTAATAACCTGCGCCACGCCACGAATAGTGAGCTGCTGTGCGAAGCTTTTCTGCATGCTTTTACTGGCCAGCCTTTACCTAACGATCATGATTTACGCAAAGTACATAACGACGAAATCCCAGAAGTTGCAAAAAAAATGATGCGTGAAATCGGGATAGATCCCGATACTTGGGTTTATTGATACTGATATAGCACTATTCGAACCCTAATTTTTGCTAACTGGAATACGAAAACGCTTATGAAAACGTTCAACACGACCGCGAGTATTAACAATACGTTGCTTACCAGTATAAAACGGATGACAAGCACTACATACGTCTAAGTTCAAGTTATGGTATAAAGTGGAATGAGTTTTGATAATATTACCACAAGAACAGATAGCCGTAATTTCAAAGTATTTTGGATGTATATTTTTTTGCATGGGACACCTATTCGTCAGATTGTGTCGCTATCGACGATTTTAACTATAAGCCACACGAATTAAATGTTAAGTTTCATCACTTTGAAGTCGTCTGATATGTGATATGACATCAAAGGCGACGGATAATACAGAATGCAACCGATTTTGGCAAATTAATCTATATATCATACGCACATCTAGTTAGCTCTTTTTACTCCGGAATAAACTAATGCTCGTTATTAACGTTGCTCTACCTGTGCCACTGGCACGAACTTTCGATTATTTACTATCCGATAACGCAAACCAAGCAGTCGTAGGAGGGAGGGTACGGGTTCCGTTCGGTCATCGCCAGGTCATTGGTATCATTACAGCAATTCATGTACGTAGTAAGCTAGCACCAGATCAGCTAAAACTTGTTACTGAAGTCCTAGATAGCCAGTCGCTATTTTCTGATAGCTTATGGCGCATTTTGATTTGGTCGATTAGCTATTACCACTATCCAGCCGGCAAAGTTTTATTTCACTCCTTGCCAGTACTGATTCGCCGGGGTAAGCCAGCAGAAATAGCACCAATGTGGCAATGGTTCGCTACTCACAAAGGTAGTAGAACTTTACTCAATAGTTTAAAACGAGCTCCTAAGCAACAAAAGGCGCTAACAGCGCTACTGAGCGGGCCGTTTTATCGTCATCAAGTTAGCGATTTACAACTGGACGACGCAGCGTTACAGGCACTGCGTATAAAAGGATTATGCAACTTGCGTGCACTTCCGGTAGTAAAAGACGACTGGCGTACTATATTTAGGGTAAATAGCGAACATCAGCGACTTAGGCTGAATGCGGAGCAAACTACCGCTGTGGGTGCTATCCGCAGCAAGGATGAGCAATATGGTGTCTGGTTACTTGCTGGTGTTACGGGAGCGGGTAAAACAGAAGTCTATCTTACAGTACTAGAAAATATTCTCTCAAAAGGGAAACAAGCTTTGGTTCTCGTGCCAGAAATAGGCTTAACTCCGCAAACTATCGCCCGCTTTCGCGAGCGCTTCCATGCTCCGGTGGAAGTGCTACATTCCGGGCTGAATCACCAAGAAAGATTGACTGTTTGGCGGAAAGTGAGGCTTGGCGAAAGTGCCATCGTAATCGGTACACGCTCCGCGCTATTCACTCCCTTTGCTAGGCTAGGACTGATTGTCATCGACGAGGAACACGACTGCTCGTATAAGCAGCATGATGGTTGGCGCTATAACGCCCGTGACCTAGCGGTATTTCGCGCTCGCGAGGAGAATGTACCAATTATACTTGGTACTGCCACACCGGCTTTGGAGACTCTCTATAATGTACAACAGAACAAATACCATCAATTAACGCTAGGAAAGCGTATTGGTAATGCTCAACTCGCCAGTCAGCAATTGGTAGATTTAAAAGGCCAGCAGCTGACTAACGGGCTATCTACGGCACTAGTACAAAAAATGCGACGGCACTTAGAAGCCGGCAATCAAGTCATGCTTTTTCTCAACCGACGCGGTTTTGCGCCAGCGCTACTGTGTCATGAGTGCGGGTGGATAGCTGAGTGCCAGCGGTGCGATCACTACTATACTTTTCATCAGCAGCAACACCAGTTACGCTGCCATCACTGCTATAGTCAACGTCCGGTGTCGTCTCAGTGTTCACAATGCGGTTCAACTCAGCTTGTACCAGTAGGTTTGGGCACAGAGCAACTTGAGGAAGCGCTAGCGCGGCAATTTCCTACCGTGCCTGTGACGCGTATCGATCGTGACACCACTGCGCGTAAAGGAGCACTAGAGTGTTTTTTAGCCCAGGTTAAAAGTGGTGGTGAGCGTATTTTAATCGGGACACAAATGCTTGCCAAAGGACACCATTTTCCCGACGTAACTTTAGTATCTTTATTAGATGTAGACGGTGCGCTTTTTTCTAGCGATTTTCGCGCCGCTGAGCGTTTCGCCCAGCTTTATACTCAGGTATCCGGCCGTGCGGGCCGCGCTGGCAAGCAAGGAGAAGTGTTATTGCAAACCTATTATCCGGAGCATCCTCTGCTACAGACACTACTTAGCTACGGATATATGGACTTCGCCCTACAAATGCTGGAAGAACGTCGACAAGCTGGTTTGCCGCCTTTTACTAATCATATTCTTTTTCGTGCGGAAGATCATGATAACAACCAGGCAGAATTATTTCTAGACCAATTACGTCAATTATTAGATGATCATCCGGGGCACGATAAAGCACTTTTGTTAATGGGTCCTATACCAGCATTAGCGCCTAAGCGTTGCGGAAGGTTCCGTTGGCAACTATTATTGTCACATCCATCAAGGTTACAGTTACAGCGACTTGTAACAACTATTTTACCATTGGTGGGAACGCTTTCCCAAGCGCGTAAAGTAAAATGGTCATTAGATGTAGATCCTATTGACAGCTGATACTTGTACGATATCAGGTAATAGCAACATCATAACAAAGTATATAAAGTTAGTTAACTCTGGACAAAATTATAGTGGCACAAATAGACTATATAGATCGTGTTTCTAGTACACGGCATAAAAAAAACCATCGTAAAAAAAATTTTTTTACGATGATATTACTATTAGTATTAATAGCCTTTGTGAGCGGTATTAACTTTTTTAGAGTACATAACAAATCGGACAAGTCAGTGATGGTACCAATTATAAAAAAGCATACAGGCAATGGATTACCCCCTAAACCAAAGGAACGCTGGCGCTATATCAGTGAACTAGAGAACCGCTAGAGATAGGTATACGTCTTACTGCTAGTTTATAGGGAGCAAGCAGATTGATCAACATGGGGGTTGAAAACATTAAATCCTACCCCATTTAATGGTTAACTTATCTTATCCACGCATGTCATCGCGTGGTGATTACTATTTTCATTTATAAGGAGTTGCTCGTGACAACAATCGTCAGCGTACGTCGTAACAATCATGTTGTCATTGGTGGTGATGGCCAGGCTACTCTAGGTAATACTGTAATGAAGGGTAACGTACGCAAAGTTCGTAGACTATATTATAATGACAAAGTTATTGCTGGTTTTGCTGGTGGTACCGCCGATGCATTAACATTATTCGAATTATTTGAACGTAAACTAGAAATATATCAAGGACATTTAGTTAAAGCTGCCGTGGAGTTAGCTAAAGACTGGCGTACCGACCGTATGCTGCGCCGTCTAGAAGCGCTTCTAGCTGTAGCAGACGAAAATGCATCCCTAATAATTACCGGAAATGGCGATGTAGTACAGCCGGAAAACGACTTAATTGCTATTGGTTCCGGTGGACCATATGCGCAATCAGCGGCTCGCGCTTTATTGGAAAATACGAATATCAGCGCCCGTGAAATTGTGGAAAAATCATTGAAAATTGCTGGAGATATCTGTATCTACACCAATCAATTCCATACCATTGAAGAATTAACGTCCAAAGCTGAAGGATATTGAAAATATGTCTCAAATGACTCCACGCGAAATCGTCAACGAACTCGATGACTATATTGTAGGCCAGTACAATGCTAAACGAGCAGTAGCCATCGCGTTGCGTAATCGCTGGCGTCGTATGCAACTAGATGAAACACTACGTCATGAAGTTACCCCGAAAAATATTCTCATGATTGGCCCTACCGGCGTAGGTAAGACTGAAATAGCGCGGCGCCTAGCCAAACTAGCTAACTCTCCTTTTATTAAAGTAGAAGCTACTAAATTTACCGAAGTAGGTTACGTAGGCAAAGAAGTTGATTCCATTATTCGTGATTTAACCGATGCTGCAGTCAAAATGGTACGTCTGCAATCAATGGAAAAAAACCGTTTCCGTGCGGAAGAAAGAGCAGAAGAACGAGTACTAGATGTGTTAATCCCGCAACCAGCTCCAAATAATTGGGGTCAGATGGAAGAAAACAATGAGCCTTCAAGTACCCGCCAGCATTTCCGCAAAAAGTTACGGGAAGGTGAACTGAATGACAAAGAAATTGAGATCAATCTCGCCGCTGCACCGATAGGCGTCGAAATCATGGCCCCTCCTGGCATGGAAGAGATGACTAATCAACTCCAGTCTATGTTTAAAAATCTCGCTGGTCAGAAGCAAAAATCGCGCAAAATGAAAATTAAAGAAGCGATGAAGCTATTAATCGAAGAAGAAGCAGCTAAGCTTATTAACCAAGAAGAGATTAAAGAGAAAGCTATAGAGGCAGTTGAGCAACATGGTATCGTATTCATCGATGAAATAGACAAGATTTGTAAACGCGGTGAAGTTTCTGGGCCAGATGTATCCCGTGAAGGTGTACAGCGAGATCTACTACCTCTGGTGGAAGGTTGTACAGTATCTACTAAGCATGGCATGGTCAAAACGGACCATATTTTGTTCATAGCTTCTGGCGCTTTTCAGGTTGCCAGCCCGTCAGATCTAATACCTGAGCTACAAGGACGCCTGCCGATTCGCGTTGAGCTCGAAGCTCTCACTCCTAAAGATTTCCAACTGATTCTTACTGAACCTAGTGCTTCGCTTACCATGCAGTATATTGCACTCATGGCCACTGAAGGAGTGAGTATTTCTTTCACCGAAGACGGCATAAAGCGTATTGCCGAAACAGCTTGGCAGGTCAACGAGCGTACGGAGAACATCGGGGCTCGACGCCTGCACACTGTTCTGGAGCGTTTGATGGAGGAAATTTCCTACGACGCTAGCGAATGGCATGGTAAAACAATTTCTATTGACGCAGATTATGTTCGCAGTCATCTCGATGAGTTAGTATCTGATGAAGATTTGAGTAGATTTATTTTGTAACCTCTCATATAGTCAAAATACTAAATATACTAATAATATATTACTATATTATAGTAACTATACTTCATCCATCTTGCTCAATAAACGGCACAGACGTTCTTGTAAAACATCTTGTTCTTTTTTTCAGCTGCTCATTTTTGCTGACCAGCGACTCACTACTGTGTTGTGCCTGTTGTAATTCATGATTTAAGTGATTATTTTTTTCTTTTGAGCTCTTCTATTTCCATCTGCAGAAGAGTAATAGTGTCAATTGCTTGCTGAACTTTTGCTTCGAGCTTATCAAAAACTTCAAATCCCATTAATTTACCCTTACCATTACCTTGAAAATTTTCTAAACAGCTTTATACATACTTTTTGATACGAAGTTTTATTTTAAGTAGCTATTCTGCTTCTGTCTAGACACATTGTTTGTCTTCATGAATTCTGAACACTTTCAGCTTCAGCAAAAAGGTAAAAAGATTGCTTCATAACCGTAATTTTCTTAAGCTCGTTGTTTCCGTAACCGTAATAGAGAAAATAAAATGCGACATCCGTTAATTATTGGTAACTGGAAACTTAACGGCAACAAACATATGGTAAACCATTTAATCACTGCACTACGTAATAAATTAAGTAATATCATCGGTTGCGACGTTGCTATAGCTCCGCCGATGATATATCTTGATAAAGCTAAATATAATCTGGCTGATAGCCGCATTGCGCTGTGCGCGCAGAACGTTGATCTCCATGTTTCTGGCGCGTTTACAGGTGAAATTTCCGCCAATATGCTGAAAGATATTGGCGTAAAATATATTATCATTGGACATTTTGAACGCCGTTCCTACCATAAAGAAAGTAATCAAGATATCGCTGATAAATTTGCGATCATAAAAAATGAAGGACTAATTCCAGTTTTATGCATAGGAGAAAGCAAAGCTGAGAATGACGCTCACCAGACAGAAGCAGTTTGCGCTAGCCAACTTGACGCAGTACTGAACAGAATAGGAGCGAAAGCTTTTGAAAATTCAGTTATAGCCTATGAGCCTCTTTGGGCTATCTCTACCGGTAAATCCGCTAATCCGTTTCAGGCACAAACAGTACATAAATTTATTCGAGACTATCTTGTTCTTCATGATAACACTGTAGCAGAGCAGGTGATTATTCAGTACGGAGGTTCAGTAAACGCTGGCAATGCCGCGGCATTTTTCACCCAGCCGGATATCGATGGAGCGTTGGTCGGCGGTGCCTCACTGAATGCAGATGTCTTCGCTGCTATCGTAAAAGCAGCCGTGCAAGCAAAACAAAAGCTAGCTCTCGCTAGCTGCTGCTTATAAACTTGTTATGGTTATCTTATCGCTGATGGATCTGATCGAAGCTGCTACCATTGGAAAAATGCTCTTTCTTAGCTTTCTGCCAATTACCGAAGGTATCATCTAAGGTAAAGAGTTTGAGCTTTGGAAATTCATTAATGAATTCTTTCGTAATGCTGGCGTCGCGCGGCCGATAGTAGTTTTTCGCCGCGATGCGCTGGCCTTCAGGAGAGTAAAGATACTTCAAGTAAGCATTTGCAACCTCACGGGTACCTTTTTTATCAACAATTCGATCGACAACAGCTACTGTTGGCTCTGCCAATATTGACTCGCTTGGCGTCACAATTTCCAGCTGATTACTCTGACTATTTAGCTTATTGATTGCTAGTAATGCCTCATTTTCCCAAGCTATTAGTACATCACCCTGTCCGCGCTCCACAAATGTATTGGTAGCACTACGAGCACCTGAATCCAATACGCTCACATTTTTGTACAGAGCTTTAACAAACTGTTGTGCTTTCACAGGATCGTAATTATTGTGAGACAGAGCATAACCCCAGGCAGCTAGATAATTCCAGCGGGCGCCGCCAGAAGTTTTGGGATTAGGCGTTATAACAGAGACTCCGGGTTGGATCAAATCTTCCCAGTCATGAATATTGTGGGGATTTCCTTTACGCACCAGGAATACTATAGTCGACGTATAGGGTGCTGAGTTGTCTGGTAGGCGAGTAATCCAATTTTTATCAATAAGCGTATGCTCAGCAATCGCGTCGACATCTGAGGCTAATGCGAGGGTAACTATATCAGCTTCAATACCATTTATTACCGATGTTGCTTGTTTACTAGAACCTCCGTGAGACTGACGTACTGTTATATGATCACCAGTTTTATGGTGCCAATATTCGGTAAATGCTTTGTTATACTCTTGGAAAAACTCGCGGGTGGGATCGTAGGAAATATTCAGCAAACTTATTTCTTTGGCGAAGATATTTGCTGATAGCAATATCAATAGTAACCCAGACGGTAATTTTAACATTATCTACTCCCTCAAATACATGTAAAAAGGTATTATTCAATACAATCATAGAAAAGGCAGGCTGGTAAAGCAGATAAATTAGAATAGTTTACGCGCCATTTCCAGAACATCACTGCGGAAAGGACGTTTCATATTTTCAATAGCGTCTGTAATATCATGATGTACGAGTAGTTCATTTTGTATGCCAACACAACGGCCGCCATATCCCTGCAGCAGTAGTTCAATAGAGTATGCTCCCATCCTTGATGCAATAATACGATCATAAGCGACTGGGTTACCACCACGCTGAATATGGCCCAAAACCGTGGCGCGAGTTTCGCGCCCTGTCTCTTTTTCAATGTACAGCGCAAGTTCAGAGACATGACAAATATACTCTGTTATTGCAATAATCGCATGCTTTTTACCTTTCGCAATGCTAGCATTAATTTCTGATACTAAATCTTCAGGTTTAAATTCTACTTCAGGTAAAATAATAAATTCGCAACCACCTGCGATAGCTGCTGCCATGGTGAGATCACCACAATAACGCCCCATAACTTCTACGATGGAAATACGCTGATGAGATGTAGACGTATCACGCAAACGGTCAATGGCTTCTATCACGGTCTCCAAAGCAGTAAAGTAACCGATGGTGTAATCAGTTCCAGCTACATCATTATCAATAGTGCCAGGTAAGCCTATGCAGGGAAAACCCATTTCAGTTAGGCGTTTGGCGCCCATATAAGAACCATCCCCGCCGATGACTACTAGGGCATCCAAGCCATATTTATTCATATTATCAAGAGCGATAGCCCGTATTGCTGCTTTATGAAAATCAGGGAAACGCGCTGACCCCAGAAAAGTACCGCCACGGTTAATGATATCGGATACACTATAACGATCTAGTTTCTTGATGCGATCTTGACAAAGGCCCAAGTAGCCATCATAGATACCGTAGACCTCTAAGCCTTCCGAAAGCCCAGCCCTCACTACACCCCGGATAGCAGCATTCATCCCAGGGGAATCACCGCCGCTTGTCAGTACACCTATTTTATTAATCATAACAACCTCTTTCTTAATCATAACAACCTCTTAACTTAAAAAACTATTGTGCATCTGTTATAACAGCTATTATCAAATGTGATTCAAGAAAGAAATATGATTCAAAAAAGAAAAGAGATGACATTCTCAGTAGAGTAGTTTGTCCTATCCTAGTATTAAGTAAGGATCTATAAAATTATGATGCTATAGATGTTTCGTTTATCTATCAAGCTTTACAAGCTTTAGATACCATCACCGAATTGAAAACCAGGACTACTAAAAAACTGATCCATCTCTTCTGATGGGCGATCGCTATCTGGTTTACCCACGATTCTAGCCGGTACTCCGGCTGCTGTGGTATGAGGCGGTACAGAACGCAGAACCACCGAACCAGCGCCAATTTTAGCGCCCTTTCCTACTTCAATATTACCTAGTATGGTAGCACCCGCTCCAATCATAACCCCTTCACGAATTTTCGGATGACGATCACCACTTGTTTTACCAGTACCGCCTAATGTTACTGACTGTAGTATCGAAACATCATTTTCGACCACAGCAGTTTCACCAATAACGATGCTTGTGGCGTGGTCAAGCATGATGCCACAGCCAATACGTGCCGCTGGATGAATATCGACACCGAAGGACACCGAAATCTGATTCTGGAAATAAACTGCTAGTGCCTGACGATTTTGGTACCATAGCCAGTGACCGATACGATAGGCCTGCAGCGCATGAACTCCCTTGAGATATAGTAGGGGAGTTGAATATTTATCTACTGCTGGATCACGTAAGCGTACCGCATGGATATCACGTGCGGCAGCAAATATCATTCCTGGATCAGCCCTATAGGCCTCCTCTACAACTTCTCTGATAGCAATTGCTGGCATAATAGGATTAGACAGCTTATTTGCTAGCATATAGCTCAGCGCGCTACCTAAGTTCTCGTGTTTTAATAAGGTAGCATGAAAAAAACTAGCTAGCATGGGTTCACAATCTGCTAGCAATCGTGCCTCAGCTTTGATGCTATTCCATACTAGTTCTAACTGTTTAATAGACATATAGTTTACCTATTAATCGAAAATTAGTTGATATTATAAACTACCTATTTTCTCATCTGTTTGGTCGCGCCCAAGTAGCGTTAATGCAGCATCATGGGCATTTTTATTCTGATATAATACCTGGTATATCTGTTCGGTAATCGGCATCTCTACTCTGTAGCGGGCAGCGAGCTCCAGCACCTCTTTGGTATTACCATAACCCTCAACTACAAAACCAATACTCTTTTGTGCTGTATTAACCTCAGCGCCCTGCCCCAGTAACAAGCCAAAACGTCGGTTACGCGACTGATTATCGGTACAGGTTAATACTAAGTCTCCTAAACCAGCCATACCCATAAAAGTGCTTAGTGCTGCCCCCATAGCAGCACCAAGACGTGACATTTCCGCTAAACCACGGGTTATGAGCGCTGTGCGTGCATTAGCGCCAAAGCCGATACCATCAGAGATACCAGCTCCGATCGCAATAACATTTTTGACCGCGCCTCCTAACTGAACGCCAATTAAATCTAGATTGCTATAAACACGAAAATTTTTCCCGCAATGTAGTAGCTGTTGCAAATCTGTGCGGAAGGTCACATCGGTAGCAGCTAGTGCGATAGCAGTAGGCAATCCAGCAGCAACTTCACGGGCAAAGGTAGGTCCAGATATGACGGCTAGAGGGATATGTCCACCCAGTATATCCCGTGCCACATCTTGCAGTAGGCGTCCTGTTTTGATTTCTAATCCCTTAGTAGCCCAGACAATACGTGCATCGTGACGTAAATGCGGTTTCATTTGCTTTAGTACGCTACCAAATACATGGCTCGGCACCACAATAAGCACGTTACGGCTAGCGGCTAATGCTACTGGTAAAGATGTTTCTAAGTCTAATGTAGGTGGGAATAGTACATCCGGCAAAAAAATATGATTACACCGCGCTACTTTAAGCGCATGGATATGGTCTGGATCATGCCCCCATAATAATACCTTATGACCGTTGCGAGCCAGGGTAATCGCTAGAGCTGTGCCGTAAGAACCGGCACCAATCACAATTATAGAGGTAGCTGCTGACATAACTAGGAGCTTCGCGTCGATGAACTATTTTAGCATTATTCTTTTACTTTTAATCATTAATCTAATCCACCACATGCCTCAAGTGCGTACAAATCATCACAGCCACCGACGTACTTACCATCTATAAAAATTTGCGGTACGGTAGTATAGCCGCTACGCTGAATCATTTCTTCCCGCATATCAATGTTACCATCGATCGTTATCTCCTGGAAAGGTAAGTTCTTACAGGTTAATAATGCCTTAGCACGATGGCAATAGGGACAGGTTAATTTAGTATACATTTCAATTTTAACCATGTGCTTCCTCTTTTATGAGAATGAGTCATTTGCTCCGTATTAGCGGTAAATTATCGGCACACCAGCCGGTTATACCTTCTTTCAACACATAAACTCGTTCAAAGCCGGCTCGATACAGATTTTTAGCATAATTACGGGAAGTTATGCTGCTGTTACCGATTACGACTACTGGTCTATTCTTAGCTTTTTCAATAGATCCTAAGTTGCCGTTTTGGAGACCTGCTTCTGCTAAATTTAAGCTATTAGTAATATGCCCCTGACGATAATCATCCCTACTACGCAAATCAATAATCACAGCATCTTCTTTATTTATTAAGCTGATTACTTCGCCACTGGTAATTTCTCCAACTTTGGAAAACCAACTCTGAAAATAGGAAAATATGACGGCACTTAGTAATACCAACCATGCTAAACTTAGCATAGGATGATCACCTACAAATGGCATAATTTCTTGCATAGCGTGAAGAAACTCCTATTAAAAATAAACAAATCATTTCATTTTACTAACATTAATCATGTTACAACTAATATACGCCAATAGCTAATAACATAGTTCTTTTTCTAAGTTCACTAAATAATTATCTCCATGCGGGAAAAAATATTATTAATATATCGTATTTGCGCTAGTATATTCTGCGCTGGCGCAATTTTATCCCTTATGATTAGTTATGCTAACGACAATAAACAACAGCTTAAAAAGTTGCAACAAGATCTAGTTAAAAAAGAGAAAAGCGTCCAACAGCAGCAACAACAGCGGACTACACTGCTTAGTAAGTTAAAGCAGCAGGAACAATCTATTTGTTACTCCACCAGGGCCTGGCGTAATACTAGGAAGACCTTAAATCTACTTAACCGCGACATTGATCGTCTGAGTCGTTCTATCAGCAAGTTGCAAAGTGATCAGGCAGCACAGCATAAATTACTGGGGCAGCAGCTGGAGACGGTGTTCCGCCAGGGGCAATACGTTTGGTTGCAGTGGGTATTCAGCAATCATGTGGAACGTCAGCGAAGTGAGCGCATTCGGTCCTATTTTCTCTATCTTAATAAAGAGAGAGAAAAAAAAATACAAGATCTCCGCCAAACTAGCGCTAAGCTTACTATGCAAAAAATAGAGCAACAGCAAAAAAAGTATCAACAAAATGCGCTGTTACAACAAGAGGACAAATTACAACGGAAGTTACAGAGTACCCGCTATCATTACCAGAAAACTCTAATAAGTATCAACTCCTCAATAACTGATAATCAGGAAAGCGTAATTAAATGGCGTCAGAATGAGAAGCGACTACGCGATACCATCGCCCGTACGGAACGCAAGGTTAAGATAGAAAATGAAAAACAAGCGAAAAATATACTAGTAGCGCGTACCGACGGTCTAGGTCTACTAGCTAGGAGGCAGGCTATGTGGCCGGTGCGAGGGCACAAGCTACATAGCTTTGGTGAACCACAGCTGGGTGATTTACGCTATAAAGGATTGGTAATAGCGGCGCCGGAAGGTAGCACAGTGCAGGCTATTGCTCACGGCAGAGTTATGATGGCCGACTGGCTACAAGGCTATGGCCTAATGGTTGTTATAGAACATGGTAAAAATTACATGAGTCTTTATGGTTACAACCAGAGTACACTAGTACATGTAGGCGATCAGGTGAAAGCTGGACAAGCTATCGCTTTGGTCGGATCGAGTAATGGTGGTACACCATCGCTTTACTTTGAAATCCGCCGCCAAGGCCAAGCGGTCAACCCCATACCCTGGTTAGGAAGGTAGTTTGTTTAGGCACAGCACCGTACTTTTGTTATTGATCACCGGATACGTACAAGCCGGTCAATTGTCTATTGTTATAGATGATTTTGGTTACCGTCCTGCTACGGAAAAACAGGTGCTGGCAATGCCAGTTAATATATCCATAGCGGTACTACCAGACGCACCTTACGCCCGTAAAATGGCAACGCAAGCCCATCGACAAGGTCGAGAGGTATTAATTCACCTACCAATGGCGCCGCTGAGCAAGCAACCGCTGGAACGTAATACATTGATGCCCTCTATGAGCCGGGATGAGATCGCGCGTATTATTCGCGATGCTATGCATAAGGTACCCTACGCAGTAGGTTTAAATAATCATATGGGTAGCGCTATGACATCTAGCCTCAGTGGTATGCAAAATGTTATGCATGTGCTGAACTACTACTCCTTTTATTTTCTTGATAGTATGACTATTAACAATAGCCAGTCAGTAACAGCCGCAGGTAACAGAGTAAAAGTCATAAAACGTAATGTTTTCCTCGATAATACTAAGAATGAAACAAATATTCGCCTCCAATTCCAGCGCGCGATGGCGCTTGCTCGTCGTAACGGTTCCGCAATCGCTATTGGTCATCCGCATCCAACTACTGTATTAGTATTACAAAAAATGCTTTCTAATCTACCCAGCGATATTATTTTAGTACGCCCTAGCATGCTACTATACTAAAATAAAATAAGATACTATAGTCCCGGCTAGAGTAAAAGAGTTTATGGCCAGCGCGGGCCCGAGTGTTTATGCATAGATTATGCGCCGCACCGGCGAAATTAATTTGAGTAGCACACAGGTTGTCATAGGTGATATTATAGAAGAATTAATGTTGTTATATGGCATCGTAGATCTCACGTTGATTGATGACAGTCTAGTGTCATAGGGGCTGCACACTCTATTTCTGTCCTGTTCTGTTGTGCTACTAACATCGTTTTCTGGTAGGCAAACGAGGGATGCACTTCAGCGCCTGCTGTACTTGCAAGATATAAATTAGTATATGTGTGTCGGTAGTTATGATTATCATCACCCACAACGAGGGATAAGTATGAGTATGACTAAGAAAGCCATCTATCCCGGGACATTTGATCCATTAACGAATGGTCATTTAGATCTAGTTACGCGTGCAGCGCAGATATTCGATGAAGTAATACTAGCTATAGCCGCTAGTCCTAGCAAACAACCCCTATTTGATCTCCATGAACGGGTAGAGTTAGCTATTCAGGTAACCGTGCATTTGCCAAACGTAACGGTACGGGGATTCATCGGTTTGATGGCGCATTTTGCCCGCCAACAGCAGGCTCATATTCTAATCCGTGGGCTAAGAGCAGTAGCAGATTTTGAATATGAGATGCAAATTATGAAAATGAATCGACATTTGATGCCTGGTCTGGAGAGTGTTTTTATGATGCCAGCGGAAACTTGGGCCTATATTTCTTCTACCTTAGTGAAGGAGGTAGCGCTGCACGGCGGTAGCGTAGATCACTTTCTTCCTGCTTTAATTGCAAAAGAGGTTAAGGCACGGTTGTACCCTAATTGACAATGATGTGCTCAGTGTTGGCAATACGTACAAAAGAAGCTGCTACGATTGCCATGTTTAGCAATTTCTATTTGCCTCCCGCATAGTCTACAAGGTTTGCCGCTGCGACCATAGACGTGCAATTCTTGTATAAAAAAACCCGGCTTACCATTTGACTGCAAGAAGTTTCGCAATGTGGTGCCGCCTTGCTGAATAGAGCGCTGTAGTACAACTTTGATACTCTTAGCTAGTATCATCGCTTCCTGTTCATTCAAAGAAGATGAAGCCCGGCCTGGCAAAATACCGGCAACAAATAATGACTCATTGGCATAAATATTACCAATACCAACTACTAGCTTATTGTTCATCAGCAACCGCTTAATGATAGTACGTTTATTACGAGACTGGGTAAACAACCAGTTACCATTAAATTGATCGCTAAGCGGCTCCAGCCCCAAATTAGCCAGTAAACAACTGGTTTGCAAATTTTCGCTCCAAAGCCAGGCACCGAATCTCCGTGGATCAGTATAGCGAATAATACAGCTATTACTCATAATTAAATCAATATGGTCATGTTTTTCTGGCGGCAGCGGTTGGAATAATATTCGAAGCCTACCTGACATACCAAGATGGATCATGATCCAGCCGTTATTCAGCTTTAACAGTAAATACTTAGCCCTGCGTTGTAGACTTAATACCCTACGCTCTTGTATAGAGATAATTTCTTGATCTACTGGCCAGCGTAATTGCTTATTACGTACTTCTACCCGCTTAATAATATGGCCGACCACCCAAGGTTCAATGCCTCGGCGGCTAATTTCTACTTCTGGTAACTCTGGCATCTAAGAATTATCCCTATCACTAGGTTAATGTCTTCGTTTTATTTAATTTTAGCTTCTTTGTAAAGAACATGCTTACGTACGATGGGATCGAATTTTTTTAATTCTATCTTTTCAAGCTTGATACGCTTGTTCTTCGTAGTGGTATAGAAGTGATGGGTACCAGCAGAAGAAACAAGTTTTATCTTTTCGCGAACACCTCTAGCCATGATACAGTTCCTTACCTTAATAATGAATGATTATTACCGCGGACACGGATCGTGGCCAAAACGGTTTCTATGCCCTTTTTATCGATTATACGCATACCTTTAGCGGATATACGTAGCGTGATAAAGCGTTTGTCTTTCTCAATCCAGAAACGATGAGAGTGTAGGTTCGGTAGAAAACGGCGTTTAGTAGCATTCATTGCGTAGGAGCGGTTATTACCGCTTACTGGTCGCTTTCCAGTAACTTCGCAGACTCGGGACATATTGATTCTCCCTACTTTCTTTCTCTAATTGGTATGGAGTATAGCATAACTTTTTTAAGTGTTACTGCTCAAGTATGACATAGAGCTATAGATATCACTCAATGTTTTGAATCTGCTCACGCATCTGTTCAATCAAAACCTTAAGCTCAATTGCTGATGCTGTTACGCTAACGTTAATTGATTTTGATGCTAGAGTATTCGACTCGCGATAAAATTCTTGCATCATAAAGTCAAGACGACGGCCAACTGCATTTTGATTAGTCAGAATATGATATGTTTCTTGAATATGCGCTTCTAGACGCTCTAGTTCTTCCGCAACATCTACTCTTTGGGCTAAAATAACTAACTCTTGCTCTTGACGATGGTTGTCCAACCTAACCTGTGCTTCTTCCAGCTTACCTAATAATTTATTTTTTTGCCACGCTAAGATATCTGGCATTTGCTGACGAACTTTAGTCACCTCAGCGCTGATACCGGCTAAGCGCTGTTCAATAATCGTCTTTAAAGCTATGCCTTCGGTTTCACGAGTACGAATTAAATCATACAGCGTAGCATCAAGACAAGATAGTAATTCAGCGCTCATGGTATCTGTATCTATATCTTGCTCTGTAGCTGCTATTACACCTGGCCAGCCTAGAATCGCTAACGGATCAATCTCTCCTTCGTTACTTTGCATTTTCACCCACTGAGCAGCTTTAATCAGTTTTTTAGTCAATTTCTCGTTCAAGATAAGTACACTTTGCCGGTTAACATTGACACATAGGTTGCACGAAACTTTACCGCGGGTAAGAAAGGTACGGATACGATCACGAATCGTTGGCTCTAGTCTGCGAAATGGTTCTGGCAAGCTGATGTCAGTTTCTAGATAACGTTGATTCACGGAACGTAACTCCCAAGTGGCAGTACCCCAAGTTTTTTTCATGTCACGCCGTGCGAAGGCTGTCATACTACGGATCATAATAATATAATAGCACCAGTTTTTTAATACGCTGTTGCTATTATATATTATAGCACGGTAACCAGACCAGACAAAGCGCCGAAGAAAAAAGGAAAACATAGTCCGTGAAAGAGTATAAGCGTCAATTTATCAAATATGCGTTAAAGACAAAAGTATTAATCTTCGGCGAATTTATGCTTAAATCCGGCCGAATCAGCCCCTATTTTTTTAATGCAGGCCTCTTTAACACAGGTCGGGATCTAGCTTTTTTAGGTAAGGTTTATGCGGCTGCGCTTATGGATACCAGAGTCGATTTTAATCTATTATTCGGACCTGCTTATAAAGGTATCCCAATTGTGATCACAACGGCAGTTGCTTTAGCAGAGCATCATGATCGTAATGTTCGATATTGTTTTAATCGCAAAGAAAAAAAATCTTACGGTGAAGGTGGTATATTAGTAGGGAGCAAGTTGCAGGGAAAAGTCATGCTCGTGGATGATGTAATAACAGCCGGTACCACAATTCGTGAATCTATAGAAATGATCATTAATCATCAGGCGACCCCTACGGGAGTGTTGATTTCTCTCAATCGACAAGAGAAAGGCTATGGCGATATTTCCGCTATTCAAGGAGTAGAGCGGGATTACTCTTGTAGAGTTATTGCTATTATTACTTTAAAGGATTTGATCGATTATCTGGCTAAAAAACAAGATATGGTCGATTATTTTTCTGCTCTATTAAGCTATCAACAGCAATACGGCATTTAGCCTAATAGGCTAAGCTGCTGCTAAGTAAATAGCTAGAGCTTAGGGCTTGCATACCATAGCATAGTAGCATAAATAACATTACTGCCTTCCGGAGTGACCAAAGCCCCTTTGACCCCGCTCGCTGGTACTAGTATTAAAAACTTGGACCAAGTTGAAGTCTGCTTGTACTATCTGCACAAAAATCATCTGAGCCATACGCTCGCGTGGTTCAATAGTGAACGTTTTCTTTCCGCGGTTCCATACAGAAATCATTAGTGGCCCTTGATAGTCAGAATCAATGAGCCCCACTAAATTACCCAGCACGATACCATGCTGATGTCCTAGTCCTGAACGCGGCAAAATCACTCCAGCCAGACTAGCATCTGCAATATGTACAGCTAACCCGGTGGGAATAAGAGTAGTTTCTCCTGGCGCAAGTACCATAGGATTATCGATACACGCGCGCAAATCTAGACCAGCGGACCCAGAAGTCGCATACGTTGGCAACGGAAAGCTATCGCCAATACGGCGGTCTAAGATTTTAATATCTATTTTTTTCATCATAACGACTGATAATTTGGTCAAGTAGTTGTTGAGCAAGTAATGTTTTTTCGCTGAGTGCTAATAGTATTTCACCATCTTGCCAAAAAAGACGTAATGCATTGTTATCGCTGTTGAAGCCCTGGTTGCTACAGGAAACATCGTTAGCGCAAATTAAATCTAGTTTTTTATCGATACACTTTTGCCGTGCGTATTCTTCTATATCTTCTATATTCTGGGTTTCTGCCGCAAATCCGACAACGTAGGGTCGGTTTTCGGTTAGCGCGCCGACTCCTGCAATAATATCAGGATTTTGAGTTAAGGTGATCATCAGGTCATCGCCTTGTTTTTTTATCTTTTCAGTCGAAAATCTGCCAGCGCGGTAATCAGACACCGCTGCACACCCAATAAAAATATGCTGTTGTTGGACAGTGCGCATTACCGTATCCTGCATTTCTAACGCATTAGTTACATCAATACGTTGTACTCCTGGGGGGGTAGGTGTATTTACCGGACCTGCTACTAGGGTGACTTGCGCTCCTCTGGCAGCAGCCGCACTAGCTATGGCGAAGCCCATTTTCCCCGAACTATGATTGCTGATAAAACGCACAGGATCCAGCTCTTCGTGGGTCGGACCTGCAGTTATCATAATGCTTAGATGGTTCAGGGAACTTGCAGCTATAAAATAGCCGCGCGCCCGCTCAACTAGTACCAGCACATCTAACATCCGACCGAGGCCGATATCACCGCAGGCCTGACTACCACTATCTGGTCCCCAGAGTAGTACGCCCCTATTGTGTAAAGTAATTAGGTTGGCTTGCGTAGCAGCTGCCCGGTACATTTGCTCGTTCATTGCTGGCACGGCGGCGATGGTAGCTTGAGTTGCTAAACAAAGGGTACTAAGTAGATCATTGGCTAAGCCTGCGGCAAGACGTGCAAGTAGGTCGGCAGTTGCGGGAGCTAATAGTACTAAATCTGCCCATTGGGCTAGTTCAATATGACCCATAGCAGCTTGAGCTGACTGATCTAGCATATCATCGGCCACATAATTACCAGAGACCGCTTGCAAACTTAACGGTGTAATAAACTCTTTTGCCGCAGAAGTCATTACTACGCGTACTTCAGCTCCCCATTCACGTAAACGGCGCACTAGTTCAGGGGCCTTGTAAGCGGCGATGCTTCCTCCTACGCCTAGTATAATATGTTTACTGGTTAGTCCAGTCATATATCTTAATGCGAAATAAATTAATAATAGTTATAAACATTTTACTATTTACCATAATAAGAGGTCGTGAAAAGTTTTAGGTGTCGGCTGGAGTATGAGTTCGCTAGCAGGCGAACTAAAGAAAATACTGGTCGGCGAGAGAGGATTTGAACCTCCGACCTACTGGTCCCAAACCAGTTGCGCTACCAAGCTGCGCTACTCGCCGATGAAATACACAAAATAATCAATCAAATGCCAAATAATAGATGCTTATGGTTGGTGCGAAGAGAGGGACTTGAACCCTCACGTCTATGATAAGACACTAGCACCTGAAGCTAGCGCGTCTACCAATTCCGCCATCTTCGCATACCAATTATGGGGTGACTGATGGGACTCGAACCCACGACAACTGGAATCACAATCCAGGGCTCTACCAACTGAGCTACAATCACCAATGATAACTTTTACTATGAAGTGGTACGCCCGACAGGATTTGAACCTGAGACCTCTGCCTCCGGAGGGCAGCGCTCTATCCAAGCTGAGCTACGGGCGCGTAGCGCCTTTGCTGCCGGTGGGGTTGGGATAATACTAATTTATAAGCTCGCTGTCTAGTGCTTTTAAAAAAAGATTAGTTACCACATGCTAAAACTACTCTCTACCCTTAAACCCTTAAACTTAAATACGTCCGCTGATATGATAGCTAAGATAACGCAAAAGTTTAATATGACGTTGTAAACGTGAAGGCTGGATCAACAAACGATAGAGCCACTCTAGACCTAGGTTTTGCCACGCTGTAGGCGCCCGCTTTACATAACCAGTAAATACGTCGTAGGTACCGCCCACACCCATATACAGCGCACGAGGATAAAAATTTTGGCATTCCCGTATCCATATCTCCTGGCGCGGAGATCCCATGGCTACGGTGATAATAGCTGCTTCGCTAGCGCGGATATGTTCGAATAAAGCAGGCTGTGCATCAGTAGTAAAATATCCGTGTTGCCGGCCGACAATCAATACCTGCCAACGTGCACGTAATTGCGCTTCGGTCTTCATCAGAACTTCTGGCCGGGCACCTACCAGAAAAACTGGCATTTTTTCCCTACCTGCACGCGCCATAAGATCTTCCCATAAATCCACTCCTGCGATACGGTTGACTTCTGCGCGCAGATATTTGCTGCGGATGGAGCGAACGATACTTATGCCATCAGCATACTTATATTCCATATTGTCTAGTAAGCACTTCAGTGCCTTATCCCGCTCTATGCTCACTATTTTCTCAGCGTTGATCGCTACTAGCGATCCGGTTTTGAGCCTACCATCTGCAAATAAATAATCTATTAATTCCGCCCTATCACGAAAACCACAGAGAGTAATATCGCGAATTTTATAATATGATACTTGATTATTTTCCATTAAATTAATCCTTAATGTTGTAGCCAGCGGGTGCTAAGTCGGAGCATATTTGCTAGCTGGAACAACAGGAATAACAATTTTGCCATAAACAAACAGATTCCAAATATCAGGCAGAAAAAAACTAACCGCGAGAAAAAAGCGTCGAGCCCCTCGCGCGCCAGTACAATCATGTGAAACACAGTGCCAAAACAAAAGGTCTGTAGTAGTGATGCATGATAGCGATTACCGGCTAACTTCCCGTATTTATACACTATATCAAAACCCTTGACGATGAACCCTACGACAATGGCTCCCAAAGGAATAAAAGATACGCCACCCATTACTACTAGCGAGCCAATCAGCGTAGGAGAAATTGCCAGTCCCGAATAATTATTCAAAATTTGCCAGGTAAAGTAATTAGCTGTATTAAGTACTAAGGATGGTTTTTCCGGCCATAGCCATTTGGGAATAAAAACATAAAAATCACGTACGATGGGTGTAAATCCCTGGAAGTCTATATGCTGATAGTTCTGTAATAACAATGCTAGATTTTCCCACGGTGAAAAGGTATCGCGCGTCAGATAAAGAAAAGTATAGAAAGCCTCGGTGCCATTTATATTTAGGCTATAGCGTTTGAGCGCTAGCAAAAACATTGCGGTAACAGCAATGAGGCCTGCTAAGACCAGTATCCACCGATTAATCCAGCAACGCTGAAGACCAATCAACAGGAATAAGGTAAAGGCAACAATAATGTTAGCGCGAGTGCCTCCCATAACCATATAAGTGAAGATGCCGAAAACTATGGTACTAACGAGGAACCATAGCCAATTACGTCGTGTAGGATTAAGAAAATAAGTCAGTAGCTGTGCTAGGATAAAGAAATAAAAAAATCTCTTGAGTACCACATCAGAAACTTCGCTGGAAAAGATTTGACTATAGGCGTGCAGACGGAATAATAGAAAACCGTTATGGATAAAAAAAACAATTAAAGTCCCAAGAGAGATAAGTAAGAGTAATAAATACAGCAAACGAATTTCGGTGTGGTTAACACTAAGCCAAGATAGTCGTACAAACTTGGGTGATGGCGGCCTGAAAAAACTTATTTTATAACTAATATAATAGATTTCGTAAAATACAGTCGATGCCAGCAAAGCATCCAGCAAGTATTCCACAGGCATAACTTTTACACCGTAACAGAAAACAAGCACCCAAGTAAATGGGAAGCCCAGATAAAATATTATCAGGTATAACGTAGAAAAAACAATATTAAAATTGAAGCGTACCAGGTGGAATTCACGGTAAATAAACAGTAGGATAAACAGCAACGATAGTAGATAGAATCCAAGTAGACCACTAAACTGGTATAGAGTCATACTCTTGCCCCTAAGGCAATGGGCAGGGCCTGTCGCCAGCCTTTTAAAATATTCGGATAAAAAAATTCTAACTGCCCAGGATCTAGTGCCAGCAACAGATGCTGCGCGTTGCGTAGCACCTTCACAGACAGCAAATCACTGTCAAAAAGTACCGGGACCTGCTGTTCGACTAAATCTTGCCAGAAAGGATTTTCTTTACTCAGTACAAAGGGCAAGCCCAGCTGAATAAGTAGACACAGGGTACCAATGCCCTGCTGCCGCTGAAAAATAAAATAACCAGCGTCACAGTCACACAGCAAAGTAAGATAATCGTTAAATGCGAGCGGTTCGGGGAGTAAGTGCAGATTTGCATCTGGAAAATATCGCTTTCCCTCTACCCGTACCTTAGCAATATAATCCTCGTTACTAGACGGATAACCCATTGGTAGTACCACACGTATACTAGATCCGAACTGGCGGTGAATAGCGCGCAGCGCCTCAATATGACGGTTAGATGGATCGCCGGAGTTTCCTACAAGCAACGTAAAAGGACGACTTGTATCACAAGCTTGCCTCATTTGCTCAAGTCCATCACCCAGAAGAGTAGGAAAATATAGTAGTGACGCTGGTACCGACGGATGACGCTGACGATAAAAAGACAAATCGCCGCGTGTTGAAAATAGATGACCAATGCGCCCCTGGGCGCGTCTGCGTAAGATATAGAATAGCTGATGACGCAGCAGTGGTGAATCCTCATATAGATCTGCACCCCAAACATGCCAGCTGACGTGCGAGGGTTTCATTTTTCCCATTAGTAATGCAAGCCATAGCGCATAATTAAATTGACCGTGCAAGAAATAATATTCCTCTGGATTTGCTGCAGCCTGGCTAACCAGCGCCTTACTAAGAGAATATTTACTATGAAATTGCTCGATATCTAGCCTAGGGTAGGTGGCGAACCTAGTGCTATCGCTAGCTACGACCATAAATCGCCGGCTTTGAGCCGGAGGACAGATATCAGCCAGTATATCATTGAAGAATCTTAGCACCGTGAAATTATGATGTGGAATATCAGATCCAAGAATATGTATCAAATAACTCATTTTATCCTGATATAAAGTAGGAAAAGTGCTACACATAATATAAAATAGACCAGATAGGTAGCCAGATAAGCTTGAATCGCACCCAGTGTTCCATAACACGGGATCAACCATTGGGAGAAGCCCGTTAGTAGCGTAAACTGACTTAGTTCCGCCAAAATATAAAGGCGTAGCGATACACGAGCCACCACAAGATAGCCGAATACATAGGCACCGACCTTAAGTACATCACCCATTAATTGCCAGAATAAAAGGCTGTTTATAGCTAAAAATTGCGATGATAATAGCAGGTTAATTAATTCTTCACGTAGTAGCCAAACGGTTAAGCTTAACATGGTAGCTGTAGAGAGAACAAACGTCAGTGAACGGCTAATTTCCTGTGCTACCGCACGTTTATCGTTCAGCTGGGCAAGAGTTGGCAGCAAATAAATAGTAAATGAGGCCGTTATAAACTGCAAATATGCATCGGAGATACTGCTGACACCCTGCCAAATTCCTACGGCTTCCCAACCATAGTGGTAAGCAAGTAATTGACGCATCACTAAATAAGCTACAGGCATCGTAATTGCAGTCATTAGCGCCATAATAGTAAACTTACTTAGCTGTTTTGCATAGCCACTATGCCAGATCGGTTGCAGGAATGTAAGTGGTAGTCGGCGGCTTAGGATAACTAGTACCGGCAGCAGTGTCATCGTAGGCATCAGCGCTAGTCCTAATAGCGATCCTTGATAACCCCCTATTTGATAGCCAAGGAGAAAAGTAGTTACCCCCAAAATATTCCCGCAGCTAATAGCCAGTGCATTACCAGCTAGATCACGATAACCTTGCAGTACTGCTAGCCCCAAATTAGCATAGGCAATACCAAGCTGGATAAAAGCCAAAAAAATAATTAGATTACGAAAGCGATCGTGGCCAAAAAACGCAATGCTTAAGGGTCTTGCAGTTAACACACAAAACAACATCAAAAGTAAAGAGAACCCAAGTACTATTGATGATCCCGTACCCACAACTGCCCGAAGGCGTTGTTGCTGGCTATTTTCAGCAACTAATTTAGTAATACCATTAAATATTCCCGCACCAGAGAGCACACCCAGCATCGTTACTAATTGGCGGAAGCTACTAGCTTGTCCTAAACCAGATGGTCCGAAATTCAACGCTAAAACTTTAACCATCAGCAGGCCGGCCCCAATTTTTATTAGTGTCGATAAGGCAGTCCAGATTGATACTTTTAGTAACAGTAACATATTAGCTAGAATATTCGCTTATCACGTCGATAATACGCTGTTGATCGCTATCGCTTAGATTATAAAATAAAGGGAGACGTACTAGGCGCTGGCTTTCTCTGGTAGTATAGTGGTCTTTTCCGTGGAAACGGGCAAAGCGCTGCCCAGCAGAGCTATTGTGTAGTGGAATATAGTGGCACACTGTCCAAATATTAGCAGTTTTCATATGACGAATAAAACCGTCGCGATCATCGATATCGCGTAGCTTAACGTAAAAAATATGAGCATTATGCTTACACATCACCGGAACATATGGCAAGGTCATCCAGTTTTTTGCTGTAAGCGCCTGGTAATATTGGTTCCATAGAACTATACGTCGTTTATTAATGGCGGACGCAGCCTCCAACTGTGCCCACAAGTAGGCAGCCTGTAAATCGGCCATAAGATAACTGGAACCTATATCCTGCCAGGTATATTTATCTACTTGACCGCGAACAAACTGGTTACGGTTTGTGCCATGTTCACGAACGATCGCCGCACGCTCAATAAACGTAGGATGATTAATAAGTACAGCTCCGCCCTCACCGCCTGCGGTATAGTTTTTTGTTTGGTGAAAACTATAACACCCAATATGACCGATAGTACCAAGTGAACGGTTCTTATAAGTAGCCATCATTCCTTGTGCAGCATCTTCAACAACCCACAAACGATGCCGCGCTGCAATAGCCATAATGACATCCATATCGCAGGCTACGCCTGCATAATGAACCGGAACTATAGCCTTAGTTCGTGGAGTAATAGCGTTTTCTATAATCGTTTCATCTATATTCATAGTATCCGGGCGAATATCGACAAACACGATGGTAGCACCGCGTAGTAAAAATGCATTGGCAGTAGAGGTAAAAGTATAGCTCGGCATTATCACTTCATCACCAGGGTGAATATCCAGCAGAATTGCAGCCATCTCTAACGATGCAGTGCAAGATGGGGTCAACAGTGCTTTTTGGCAACGAAAGTTATGCTCCATCCACTGCTGACAACGCTGGGCAAAGTAGCCATCTCCGCACAGCTGACCGCTACTAATAACAGTCTGAATAAAGTCTAACTCGGTACCGATAATAAGTGGTATGTTAAATGGGATCATTGTTTTCTCTGTATAGCCAAAAGCTGGAGTAAGCAACGATAGCACCGTTTGACAAATAAAACTGCAAAGCTAGCAGATTGGCGCTTTGAGTTGCCATCCAGAGACTTCTGAGATTACGCTGGTAACACCAAGCTACTGCAGCCAAATATAGTTGCCGTCCGGTACCGCGTCCTCGTAGGGCTGGGGCAACTGCCAACAGACCTATACGCGCCTCATACTGTCCTATTTGTCGTAGAGTAACAAGGCCCTCGATGCCTCTATGGCCTTCAAATAACAGGCAAAGATCATCAAAAGTACCGCGCACAGCATTTTCCACCCACTGTGCATAAAATCTACGTCGCTCATTATTACTAAACCACGGAGGTCGGATACGGCTTAATACCAAAGCATCTGCAGCTAAAGCACGTAATACCGGAATATCTAATAAGGTCGCTGGACGTATTTCAGCAGTAGGTAACGCTATTCTATCTTCAGTTGACTTTAATGGCGGCAAGATGTAGCAACAATCGATTTCTCCTTCTACCGATTCGAAGCCAATAGCGCGGAGAGCTTTGATCTGTGCTTCGTCCTGTGTTGCTACTTTAGCCTGTACCAACGCAAAAACATTCAGCACAGACTGTGTTAAAGCATTAGCCGTTGCGTCAAAACGTAAACGTCCTAAGGGTCGGCCGAAAAAATAGCTATCCCAGCTTAGAACATTAATATGTGCTAGAGCGGGCATGCATCTAGTAAATCAAGTAAGTATTGGCCGTAGCCGTTGTTCGCCATTGCTAACGCTGCGCACCGTACTCCATCTTTATCCAGCCAGCCATTTCTCCAGCCAATTTCTTCCAAGCAAGCAATTTTAAAACCTTGGCGCTTCTCCACTGTTTGCACGAAAGTACTTGCTTCGATCAGACTCTCATGAGTACCAATATCTAGCCAGGCAAAGCCGCGGCCTAGTAATTCGACTACTAGTTTTCCTTGCTCCAAATACATCTGATTAATAGTAGTAATTTCTAGTTCGCCGCGCGCCGATGGTGTTACTTTTTTTGCGAACTCTACTACTTGCTTATCATAAAAATAAAGTCCGGTTACCGCCCAGCGAGAGCGAGGATCAGTAGGCTTTTCTTCCAGCGTCATAGCGCGGAAGTAGTTATCGAATTCCACTACGCCGAAACGCTCGGGATCTCTGACCTGATAGCTAAATAGTGTAGCGCCCTGCTCACGCTCAGCAACCATACGCAGTTTAGAACTAAATCCATGGCCGAAATAGATATTATCGCCTAGTATTAGACAACAACGATCGCCCGCAAGAAATTTCTCGCCAATTAGTAAAGCTTGCGCCAGACCTGCTGGTTTGGACTGAGCCGCATAGATAAGCCTAATTCCGAAAGTTTCGCCGCTACCCAGCAGACGCTGAAATAATGGCATATCCTCTGGAGTCGTTATGATCATAATATCTCTGATTAATGCAAGCATTAGAATAGACAAAGGATAATAAATCATCGGCTTATCATAAATAGGTAATAACTGCTTGGAAATACCAAGAGTTATCGGATGCAAGCGACTACCGCGGCCACCTGCTAAAACTATACCTTTCATTTTACGTATTCCGGTTTCTCAGATAGCCTCAGTCTATCTATCCTGGACTCACGCCACCATTCACGATGCGTTAAATACCAGTGCACCGTCTTAGACATACCGCTATTGAAGGTTTCCTGCGGCCGCCATCCAAGCTCTTGTTCAATTTTACTTCCATCGATCGCATAGCGTCTGTCGTGTCCTGGGCGGTCCGTTACATAAGTGATAAGCTGTGAGAATGCCGTGACTCCCGGTGGGTGCGGAGCACCTGCCTGCTCCAGTAGTGAGCACAGGGTTACCACAACATCGATATTACGCTGTTGATTATTGCCCCCTATATTATAGGTTTCGCCAACACACCCACCTCTTAATACTTGGTAGAGGGCTCGTGCGTGATCTTCTACATACAGCCAGTCACGCACTTGGCAACCATCCCCATAAATAGGTAACGGTTTACCTACTAAAGCGTTAAGTATCATCAAAGGAATGAATTTTTCTGGGAAATGGTAGGGACCATAGTTATTAGAACAGTGAGTGACTAGTACAGGTAGGCCGTAAGTACGCATCCAAGCGCGTACCAGATGATCACTTGCTGCTTTAGAAGCAGAGTAAGGACTACTAGGCGCGTAAGGCGTTTTTTCAGTGAATAAGTAACTAGTATCGGGTAGATCACCGTATACTTCATCGGTTGATATATGGTGGAAACGAAAGGCCATACGTTGCGCAGCCGGTAACCCCTGCCAGTAATGTAGGGTTGCTTCCAGCAGAACATAGGTACCAGTAATATTTGTTTTTATAAATATTGCTGGCTCTTTGATTGAGCGATCGACATGACTCTCAGCTGCTAAATGCATAATAGCGTCTGGATGAAAAGATCCTAACAGACGCGTCATCACCTGCTGATCGCCAATATCTGCGCAGACAAAGCGGTAACGGGGATCGCCGACTACCGACGCTAGCGAATTAATATTCCCAGCATAAGTGAGCTTGTCTACGACTAAAACCTGGTCTTCGGTGGTAGCAATAATATTGCGTACTACCGCTGAACCAATAAATCCAGCACCACCGGTGATTAATAGTCGCTTCATCGCCAGACACCCTTAGTATCAATAATCCAGCGCTGGGCAATAGATGAAGGCTTAAGGGCGAGAAACTGACGGTGATCTACCAACATAACCAGTACATCTGCAGTAGCTAGAGCTTGATCACTATCGGTAAGCGTAACTTGTCCTACAAGCGATTCCGGTAATATTCTAATGTTAGGCTCTACTACTAGGATAGGTCCACAGTGCCAAGTAGAAATCATTTGTGTAACCTGGACTGCAGGACTGTCTCGTAGATCATCTATATCCTGCTTGAATGCCAGTCCAAAACAAGCGATTGTGACCGTACTTATTTTCCGACCACTGTAGGTAAGAAAATCAGCCACTGCCGCTTTTACCTTATTTACTACCCAGCTAGGTTGATCGTCATTCACCTGACGGGCAGTCCGGATAAGTCGGGCATGCACAGAATTTTGGGCCACAATAAACCACGGATCAACGGCGATGCAATGGCCTCCTACGCCGGGGCCAGGCTGCAGTATCTTCACCCGTGGATGACGATTTGCTAAGGCAATGAGCTCCCAGATGTTAATCTGTTGTTGATCACAAATCAAGGATAGCTCGTTGGCGAAAGCAATATTAACATCACGAAAACTATTTTCTGTTAATTTACACATTTCTGCAGTGCGGACATCAGTAATAATACACTCGCCTTCCACAAAAATTCGGTATAAATCTGCAGCGCGTGCCGAGCAACGTGGTGTCATGCCACCAATTACCCGATCGTTTTTAATCAACTCAAGCATAGCCTTGCTAGGGAGTACCCGCTCAGGGCAATAGGCCATATTGATATCAGCTGCCTCACCTACCTGCTGTGGAAAAGTTAAGTCTGGTCGCGCCCATGCTAGCAAGCCCGCCATTTGCTCGGTTGTGCCCACCGGTGAAGTTGACTCTAATATCACTAAATCACCTGATTTGAGCACTGGTACCAGCGACAAAACAGCAGTTCGTACATAGCTTATATCAGGTTGATAACCTTCACTTAAAGGTGTCGGCACGGCGATTAGGAACGCATCTGCTGGCTGTGGTCGGCAGACGGCATGCAGGAGACCTTGCTGCACTGCTATTTTCACTACCTTAGACAAATCTGACTCAATTAGATTAATCGTACCACGATTAATGGTATCTACGGCATCCTGATTGATGTCCACACCTATAACCTGCTTCCGGGACAAGGTAAATGCTGCTGCGGTAGGCAAACCGATATAACCTAGTCCAATGACAGAAATAGTATTAAAATTCATGGATGTACCTGACTAATTTGTTTTAATACGGTAATTACTTTCTGACAGGCTTGACCATCTCCATAAGTATTATGAACCCGGCTCATCCTCTGACACGCTTGAGCATCATTTAGTAGTTGTGAAACGGCTTGGTAAATCGCCTGTACATCTGTCCCCACCAATTGCACCGTACCAGCAGCTACGGCTTCCGGTCTTTCAGTAGTATCACGCATTACCAGTACCGGTTTTCCTAGCGACGGCCCCTCCTCCTGAATACCGCCTGAATCTGTTAGAATCATGGTGGCACGGTTCATGAGATAGACAAAAGGTAAATATTCCTGCGGGTTTATTAATGTGATATTTGGGATACCGCTCAGCATACGGTTCACTGGTTGGCTAACGTTAGGATTGAGGTGCACCGAGTAGACTACCTGTACTTCAGGATAGTCTATGGCAATACGTACCAGAGCGTGGCAGATACGCTCGAAACCGCTACCAAAACTTTCTCTACGGTGACCAGTTACCAAAATCAGCTTCTTTGCGCTGTCAAGAAAATCGTAACACTGCTCCATATTAGAGTGCAGTACCGAATTACTTAGTACCCTATCGCGCACCCAAAACAAAGCATCTATCACCGTATTGCCGGTAACTGCAATACGATCTGCTGGCAATCCTTCTACTAGCAAATTTTGCCGTGCATGGTCGGTAGGAGCAAAATGCCAGCTTGCAAGATGGTCGGTAAGTTTGCGATTAGCCTCCTCCGGCCATGGTGATAACAAATCGCCAGTGCGTAATCCAGCTTCAATATGACCCACCGGGCAATGCTGATAAAAAGCGGCTAGACTTGCCGCTAAAGTACTAGTAGTATCGCCATGGACTAGTACTAAATCGGGACGAAAACTTTCAAGCACTGGTTTCATGCCAGTCAGTATACTACTGGTTATTTCGCTTAGCGCCTGAGCATAGCGCATGATATTTAGATCATAATCAGGCACGATTTCAAAAAGTCGCAAAACATGATCTAGCATTTCGCGATGCTGGGCAGTGACGCAGACGCGGGTTTCAAAAGTCGGATCATGGGCCAGAGCAAGAACTAGCGGTGCCATTTTTATTGCTTCCGGTCGTGTGCCAAAGGCAATCAACACTTTCACAACAATTCCTTTCATTAAGATTAATTAAGTAAACTATCGTATACTACCGTAGCAACGTATAGTAGGCAGACTTACTAAATAGGCAGGCACAGGCTTGATAAGCTTGTGGTATTATTAACTTCACTATTAACGTATCTCCACCCTCCAGATTAGGACAAACCTAGCGTAAACACGAGACTAGGGCGTATGACTAAGTCGCTTTTTATTACGCTTGACAAAACGTATTACATACCATGCACATTTTACTATATGGCCATATAGTAAAAATATACCCATCCATAGTAGCAGCATTACCGATTCCGACCAGCATAACCAGCGCTCGCCAATAACCCCGACAAACGCTAAAAATCCTGCTATGAGGGTGATAATAATAAATGCTTGGCTAGAGGTGAAACCAGCACGCATGATTAGATGGTGAATATGTTGTCTGTCTGGAGCAAAGGGACTCATTCCCTTACGTATACGCCGATACATAATGGCTACCATATCCATCAATGGTACGGCTATTACCCATAGTGCGGTTACTGGAGTAATCGGGTGTTCCAATCCTTGGGTACTTTGCAGGAGCAGCCAGGTAATAGTAAATCCGATCATGGTGCTGCCTGCATCTCCCATAAAAACTTTATAGCGCCTGCCACAAACACCAATATTCAGTAGAATATAGGGAAAAATTGCTGTAATCATAGCGAAACAACACAGCGCTAAGCTTTGGTTATTATCGATATATAGTAAAATACCCATCGCCCCAAGTGACACACAGGAGAGACCACCGAGTAGACCATCGATGCCATCCACCATATTAAAGGCATTAATCGCAGCCCAGAAGGAGAATAGGGTGACCAAATAACCAAATGGTCCCAGAACCATCTCCCATGGACCGAATATATAACCAAAACTTTTGATATAGCTACCGCTGAATATCATCATCGCCACAGCAACAAGCGCCTGAATTATGGCGCGCGTTATTACGTTGATCTCAAAACGGTCATCGATAACACCTGTTATGACTAATACAGCTGCACATATTAGGTAAAGCACCATGTGGGGAATACCATGGTTGTTATATATATATAAAAACGTAAAACATATACCAGCATAAATAGAAATACCACCTACTAGAGGTATTTGCCCTTGGTGGCATTTGCGAGAGTTTGGTTTATCAACGAGACCTACTTTTTTTGCTACTTTGCGTACGAAAAATAAAAACAGTAAAGAAAAAATAAAAATTTTTACAAAATCAGTACTTATCTTGAGTATATTCACAATAAAAAGCTCTATTAATCGGGCCGTTCACTGTGGTTTATGCCTCACTCAACTACCAACTACTGTCCCGATGCCTCAAGCGTCACTATACGGTATGGCAATAAAATAGGGATTTTGTTATCTCTTGATTTTCCACTGGAATCTCCGTTAAGCATGTAGATCTTAACATCAGCATTTAATCACAATCAGAAATTAAAAAAAGTTTACCTACTAAAGCGTTAAGTATCATCAAGTGAGTTGACTGACTAGTACAGGAATGAAAAACGCCACGTGATTACGTGGCGCAACCCTTAGTTTTGATTACTTAATAGCGTTTCATCATATCAAAGAATTCATCATTCGTTTTAGTCATCGCTAATTTATTCATCAAGAATTCCATTGCGTCGATTTCACCCATCGGATGGATTATTTTACGTAAAATCCACATCTTCTGTAGTTCTTCCTGAGTAGTAAGCAATTCTTCTTTACGGGTACCAGACCGGTTGTAATCGATAGCCGGGAAAACACGCTTCTCGGCAATTTTACGCGACAAGTGTAATTCCATGTTACCAGTACCTTTAAATTCTTCATAAATTACTTCGTCCATCTTTGAACCAGTATCAATCAGCGCAGTAGCAATAATGGTCAAACTGCCACCCTCTTCTATATTCCGTGCTGCACCAAAGAAACGTTTCGGACGATGCAGGGCATTAGCATCTACACCACCTGTCAAAACTTTGCCTGAAGCAGGGACTACAGTATTGTAGGCGCGCGCAAGACGTGTAATAGAATCTAACAAGATGATGACATCTTTTTTGTGCTCAACGAGGCGCTTTGCTTTCTCGATCACCATTTCGGCTACTTGCACATGGCGCGTAGCTGGCTCGTCAAATGTTGACGCTATCACTTCACCTTTAACTAACCGCTGCATTTCTGTTACTTCTTCTGGACGTTCGTCTATTAACAAGACCATTAGTACGCAGTCAGGATAGTTATAGGTAATACTTTGTGCAATATTTTGCATCAGCATTGTTTTACCTGCTTTCGGCGGTGCTACTATTAAACCACGTTGACCACGTCCAATAGGTGATGCCAAGTCTAGTACACGGGCCGTCAAATCTTCCGTCGAACCATTTCCACGCTCCATGCGTAGACGCGAGTTAGCGTGTAATGGCGTCAGATTTTCAAATAAAATCTTATTACGGGCATTTTCTGGCTTATCGTAGTTTACCTCGTTTACCTTCAACAGCGCAAAATAGCGCTCGCCTTCTTTTGGCGGACGAATCTTTCCAGAAATAGTATCGCCGGTACGCAGGTTAAAACGGCGAATCTGGCTGGGGGAAACATATATATCATCCGGACCGGCTAGGTAAGAACTGTCACCAGAGCGCAAAAAGCCAAATCCGTCTTGCAGTATTTCCAGTACGCCATCGCCGAAGATATCTTCTCCACTTTTTGCATGTTGCTTAAGTGTGGCGAAGATGATGTCTTGTTTACGCATGCGGGCTAGGTTTTCGAGCCCCATCTTCTCGCCGATTGTGACTAACTCCGAAACTGGCGTATTTTTTAATTCGGTAAGGTTCATAATGGTGGGTTCTTAAACTCGGGGTATATCTCGAACTAATATTGTGGATGGGATGGCAGTGTAAAGTAAATTACTTATTGCGATAATAATAGCCATTCATACAAAAATCATAATAATAAAAAGAAGACTGAGATAAAAAGTGCCTCACAATAAAGAATAAATCATGATGAGATTTCATCCAAAAATCATAATAATAAAAAGAAGACTGAGATAAAAAGTGCCTCATAATAAAGAATAAATCATGATGAGATTTTATCTCGTCTGCTTGGCTTGATGCCATCCCTGGTCATTTTGAGAGTAAAGCATAAATTTCACTAGATAGTGAAATTTTCAGATTAGCATGTTTCTCAATAGAAGTCGAGTAGTAAATATAAGTAACGCAAATAAATATGAGTACGCTACCCTGACACCGCTTAAATATTTGCGTTCAGGAACTCTTGAAGTTGTCCTTTAGATAAGGCGCCTACTTTGGTGGCGACTACTTCGCCGTTACGAAAGAGCAAAAGGGTAGGAATGCTGCGAATACCATACTTAGGCGCTATAGTAGGATTTTCATCAATGTTCAATTTTGCTACGAGAAGCTTTCCTTTGAATTCCTCAGCAATTTCTGCTAGAATAGGTGCTATATTCTTACAGGGACCACACCATTCTGCCCAAAAATCAACTAGGAATAATCCCTCGGTTTGTAGTACTTTTTTTTCGAAGCAATCTTGACTAAGATTTATTATCTGTTCTTTCATTTTGACTCCTCAAAATTCATTACTATTTAATCAATGACTGACAATAAATGCAATCAATAATTAGTATTATTCTACGATATTAAAAACTTTTGCTTCTTCAATGGGTTTATTCCATCTCATTGGTCTTACCTGTTCTAGTAACTAACATCTTGCAGAGAATCAAAGTTATTTGACCTAAAAGTATATTACATTACATAATAGTCTTTAGTATTTTTCTTAATCTTCGCTGTCGGTGTAGTCTTCGACGACATCCATCTGTGGCTTACCACCCGATAGGGTATGAAAACGTTTAGGACGACGGGTGTGTGCCATATATTTTAACCATACTTTTTCATGCTCATTAGATGGTACATGTTGACCATGGCATACTGCGACAAATTTACGTTCATCATCAGTAATAGGCTTACGTTTACCACTATCTAAATCATAATAAGCATTACCGCAACGTTCCAGTAATTGCGCTTCCCTAATAGTAAAATGACCATGACGTGAGAAGCCACGAGGATAATTTTGGTTATCGAAATAACGATTAGTCGTAAAAAAACTCTCTACCATATTACACGCTCCTATCTTTTTTTTATTTATGGCCCGGAGTATTAGTTAGGCTTGACGTTCTGTAAAACAAAACATTTTAATCATCACGATAAAATTTTTTGGAGAGCATCGTGAACATAGAATTACTTAAAACTTTTTTAGAAGTAAGCCGCACTAAACATTTCGGCCGGGCCGCTGAAGTACTTTGCTTAACTCCATCTGCGGTGAGCTTCCGCGTACATAAGCTAGAAACACAACTAGGGGTAAGTTTATTTACTCGTCATCGCCATAATATCTGCCTTACAGGTGCAGGAGAAAGGCTGCTACCTTATGCGCAAAACCTAATGTTTACCTGGCAAGTCGCTAAACAAGAAGTAACCCAATCGTTGCAGCAAGACTGGCTCTCCATAGGTGCAAGCGCCTCACTGTGGGAGGCTTGGTTGGGAGAGTGGTTACTAAATATCTATCATAAAAGGCCAGAACTACATCTAGAAGCGCGTGTAGCACTACTAGGACATCAAGGATTGATAAAAGAACAGCATAAGCGGCAATTAGATTTACTAATTACCACTGAAGCGCCAAAGATAGAGGAATTAACTAGCCAGCAGTTGGGTAGTTTTTCCTTAACGCTGTTTGCCGCCAGTACCACATTCGTCAGTAGTCAGCGTCCTTATATTCAGTTAGAATGGGGTAACGATTTTCATTATCATGAAAGCAGGTTACTGGTAAACCAACGAGCGCCGCTGATGATAACGAGTTCAGCGCAACTAACACGTCAATTGCTACCAGCTACCGGTGCTTGTGCTTTTTTACCAAGTCATTGGGCCCATAGCTGGCCAGATTTACAGCCAATTCGTGAAGTGCCATCAGTGGTTAGACCATTGTACGCTGTCTGGCTACAAAACAGCGACCAACGCCCGTTAATACGGCAACTGCTGAAAACCCCTATTATTTAAATTAAACTGCGATGACTACGTATTATTGGTCTATCTCTCTTCTTTTATTCCGCAACGTACTACTCCCTCCTAGATACCAAACTACCAATAGTAGTAATTTATTTCGAGGCATAGATTGAAAACATAACTTTTGCTGTTAAGGTATACGCTTATAATATACGTTCGCAATATATAAACATTAATCTTACAGCGATAAGGAAAGTAGTAGTCTTCAAAACCTTCGCGATAATGTCTCTCTTAGCGATGAAAAAGTGATGATTACACCAGAACAATTAAAAATTTTGTTTCCTTTCAGTAATGCAACAAAACGATCAGTTATCGAGTCACGTCAGATAATCTCTGATATCATTCACCACCGTGATCCTCGCTTGCTAGTGGTATGTGGTCCATGTTCTATCCACGATATCGATGCAGCTCTTGATTATGCCTATCGTTTGCAAATTTTATCCTCTGAATTAAGCCAGAGACTATATCTTGTAATGCGGGTCTATTTTGAAAAGCCTAGGACTACTTTTGGCTGGAAAGGTCTTATTAGCGATCCTTATATGGACGGATCTTGTGATGTAGAAGTTGGGCTTAAGATGGCTCGTGGTTTGTTGCTAGAACTAGTAAAAATAGGGCTCCCGCTAGCCACTGAAGCGCTGGACCCGAATGTTCCCCAGTATCTTGGTGACTTATTCAGTTGGTCGGCTATAGGCGCACGTACCACAGAATCCCAAACTCACCGCGAGATGGCCTCAGGCTTATTGATGCCGGTAGGTTTCAAAAATAGTACCGACGGTAGCCTGACTACTGCGATAAATGCGATTCGTGCAGCCGCGATAGCGCACCGCTTTATGGGAATTAATCAGGCTGGTCGGATCTGCTTATTACAGACTAATGGTAATCCAGACGGTCATATCATCTTACGTGGTGGTAACCAGCCTAATTACCACCCGCGAGATATCGCAGATTGTGAAAAGCAGATGGCTTCGGCTGGTGTGTCATCAGCGCTGATCATCGATTGTAGCCACGGTAATTCTAATAAAGATTATCGCCGTCAAATTGACGTAGTAAAGTCTGTACTCGCGCAGATTAAAGCGGGCAATAGTTCGGTTATAGGCTTAATTATAGAAAGTAATATTTACTCAGGAAATCAGTCTTCAGAATTACCACAGAACCAAATGCGTTACGGTGTGTCAGTAACTGATGCCTGCATAGATTGGCATACGACTGACCATATGCTACGTGAATTGCATCGTGAACTGTAGTTAGTTCTACGACCGTGTAAAACTAGATACATGTCTATGAGTATAAAATATAATGTATGTACTACATATATACTATCATGCAGCTATCGTGAGGATATGCTAAAGAGCATAAAGATTAAAAACTATCGATTCTATTAATCTATAGATTGCTGGAAAAAAAGTTACGAATAATATTCGCAACTTTTTCAGCCTGGCCGTTAAGTTGCAATTGTTGGTAAGCATTTTCCATATACGGTAGTGCTTGGTATGTAGAATTGGTATCAGGAAAATGACGTAACATTTGCTCAACTCTATTTACTACTGCGATATAAGCTCCTCTTTTATGATAGTATTTAACGACCGACAGCTCATACTTAGCTAGCCGATCTTTAAGATAAATAAAATGTTTCTTGGCATCTATAGCATACTGGCTATAGGGATAATAATAAATGAGTTGGTAAAAATCACGAAAAGCTGCATGAGCATATTCTGGATTCTGTTCAGAGTTATTAAAACCAACAAATAATAATTTAGGTAATGCACTTTCATCCAACACCATATTAATAAGACCACGTATGTAGAGCACATAGTCAATATTTGGATGGTTAGGATTCGTATGTAGAAAACGATTAATAATAATTTGCGACATTTTTAGTTCATATAATTTATAGTAAGTATATATTAAATCAAGTTGTATCTGCTGCGTGTAGGTACCTAACGTATAGTAGTTATCAAGTATTTCCAGTTCTTTGATGGCTTCCTTATAGTAGCCATCCTGTAGTTTTTGCCGCGCTGAGGTATAAACTTCTGATGGTATATGATTAAAAACTGCATTTGTGTTACTGGAACAATTAACTAAGATCATGCTTAGTGTTGCTACTGTAACTAAATATTTTATGTGCATCATTCAGTTTATAAGTTTTAACGTGTTCTTCAAAGTGTTATATTGTGTCATAGTAACTCTATGTATAACACAGCATGACTTTAATGAAGAGACTTCAATATGGCGCAAGATCGATATCTTACTGGAAATGTGAATCATGCACCATTCGCGCAACGTTTAGATCACGTTATGGTCAAATTATTCTATGATCATTCGCGATCTAGAATTAAAAATTGGATATTAAATGGTCAAGTTAAGGTAAACGGTAGGGTCACTGTAGTTCCAAAAAAGAAAATACTCGGCGGTGAAAAAATTGAAGTATCTATGGTGATGGAAAATGAGCAGCACTGGAAACCGCAGAATATTACGTTGAATATTGTGTATGAGGATGATGATATTATTGTCATAAACAAACCGCGAGATATGGTAGTACACTCAGGCGCTGGTAATACCGACGGTACTATACTTAATGCTTTGCTGTATTATTATCCACCGATCATAGATGTGCCGCGTGCAGGCATCGTCCACCGATTAGACAAAGATACCACAGGTTTGATGGTAGTAGCCAAAACTGTGCCGGCGCAGACTAGATTAGTGGATTTATTACAGGCACGGAATATTACCCGTGAATACGAAGCAATAACTATTGGCACCATAACTGCCGGCGGCACTGTAGAACAACCTATTGCCCGCCATGCAACCAAACGCACACATATGACAGTGCATCCGTTAGGTAAACCAGCGGTGACGCATTACCGCATCATGGAACATTTTCACGCCCATACTAGGTTGCGGCTAAGGTTAGAAACCGGCCGTACTCATCAGATTAGAGTACATATGGCCTATATCAACCACCCTTTGGTAGGAGATCAAAAATATAACTGCCGTAAGTACATACGTAAAGATACCATGGAAATGGAAGTATTGCGCCGATTCGATCGCCAAGCGCTACATGCGACTATGCTACGATTATACCATCCTATCACTGTTCTTCAGATGGAGTGGCATGCAGCGTTACCGCAAGATATGGTCGAGTTAGTGAATGCACTGAAAGCTGATACTGAAAAATTTAGGTTGACATGAACTAACTGTTATATGAAATCTCCATTGTGACTATTTTTACCAGTAGTAGGAGGCATTATGCGTCTGGATCGTTTAACTAATCAATTTCAACTAGCCCTAGTCGACGCTCAGTCATTAGCTATGAGGCGTGCTAATAAATTCATAGAACCTTTACACGTCATGGTGATTTTGCTCAAGCAGGAAGGTAGTACCTTATGCCAGTTACTGCAGTATGCAGGTGTTAATATCTCACAATTAATTATAGCAGTGGAACAAGCCTGCAAGCGATTACCGCAGGAAAAAAGTACTAGCGCCAACGTACAACCATCGCCAGATTTAGTACGTGTATTTAATTTATGTGAACAATTTGCGCAAAAACGTTTTGATAGTTTTATTTCATCTGAGCTTTTTGTACTAGCATCAATTGAGTCGCATGGTACCTTAGCAGAATTACTCAAATCGGCTGGTGCCACTACAATATCTATTACCCAAGCTATAGATCACATGCGTAATGGGCAGCAAGTAAATGCTCCAGATATAGAAAATCAGCTTCAAGCATTAAACCAATTTACTATTGATCTCACTGAACGCGCGGAACAGGGGAAACTAGATCCTGTTATAGGTCGTGACGAAGAAATCCGCCGTACCATTCAGGTTTTACTACGGCGTACTAAAAACAATCCCGTACTAATCGGCGAACCTGGGGTTGGTAAAACTGCAATCGTAGAAGGGCTTGCCCAACGCATCGTGAACGGTGAGGTTCCCGAAGGACTAAAAAATAATAGGGTACTATCGCTGGACATGGGAGCACTCGTAGCTGGTGCTAAATACCGTGGTGAATTCGAAGAACGGCTAAAAAACGTGCTCAGCGAGATCTCAAAAAAAGAAGGTCATGTTATTTTATTCATTGATGAATTACATACTATGGTAGGCGCCGGTAAGGCCGATGGCACTATGGATGCTGGTAACATGCTTAAGCCAGCTCTTTCCCGTGGCGAATTGCATTGCGTAGGTGCCACCACCATAAACGAATACCGTACATTTATTGAGAAGGATGCGGCGCTAGAAAGGCGTTTTCAGAAAGTATTCGTCGTTGAGCCGACCGTTGAGGATACCATCGCTATCCTACGTGGTCTAAAAGAGCGATATGAGCTACATCACCATGTACAGATTACGGATCCCGCTATAGTAGCTGCAGCGATGTTATCTCACCGCTATATCGCAGATCGGCAATTACCAGATAAGGCTATTGACCTGATCGATGAGGCAGCTTCCAGTATCCGTATACAGATTGACTCTAAGCCAGAAGAGTTGGATCGCTTAGAACGGCGAATGATTCAGTTGAAGCTAGAGCAACAAGCTTTAAAGAAAGAATCAGATGATTCTAGCCTTAAACGTCTTAATATGCTTAATGAAGAACTAGCTGAAAAAGAACGTGTTTACTCTGAGCTAGAAGAGGAATGGAAAGCGGAGAAAGCTTCCTTATCCGGAACCCAAAATATAAAAGCAGAGCTAGAAAAAAACAAAATATACATCGAGCAAGCGCGTCGTATCGGAGATCTAGCACGCATGTCGGAACTACAATATGGTAAAATTCCTGAGCTCGAGAAAAAATTAGCGGTAGTCTCGCAATCTGAAGGTAAAAGTATGCGTTTGTTGCGTAATCGTGTAACAGATATGGAAATTGCTGCAGTACTAGCACGTTGGACAGGTATTCCTGTATCGCGTATGCTAGAAAGCGAGCGAGCTAAACTTCTACGGATAGAGCAAGATCTACATAAAAGGATAGTAGGCCAGAACGAGGCAGTCGAAGCGGTTTCTAACGCCATCCGCCGTAGTAGAGCTGGTCTCGCAGACCCTAACAGGCCAATTGGTTCTTTTATGTTCCTGGGACCTACCGGAGTAGGAAAAACAGAGCTATGTAAAGCTCTAGCTGCTTTTCTTTTTGATAGCGATGCTGCGATAGTGCGTATAGATATGTCTGAGTTTATGGAAAAACATTCGGTATCGCGGATCGTAGGTGCTCCTCCGGGATATATTGGCTATGAAGAAGGTGGTTATCTTACCGAGGCCGTCCGCCATCGACCTTACTCAATTATCTTACTAGACGAAATAGAGAAAGCTCATCCGGACGTGTTTAATTTATTACTGCAAGTATTAGAAGAGGGACGATTAACTGATAGCCATGGTCGTACAGTTAATTTCCGCAATACCGTAGTAATTATGACATCCAATCTAGGATCCGATGTTATTCACGAACATTTTCGTCAACTAAATTACCAGGAAATGAAAGATTTAGTTTTTGATATAGTTCGCGATCATTTCCGGCCTGAGTTTATTAATCGTATCGATGAGATTGTTGTTTTTCATCCGCTCGGTCATGAACACATTATGAAAATTACCCAGATCCAGCTACAGCATCTTTATAAACGTTTAGAAGAACAGGGAAACACTATGACTATCAGCGACGAAGTGCTAGCTTTATTAGGTAAAGCAGGTTTTGATTTGATTTATGGGGCACGGCCGCTGAAACGCGCTATACAGCAGAAAATAGAAAATCCATTATCCCAACAGATACTATCTGGACACTTACAGCCAGGTAAACTAATCAAACTTGATGTGAAAGACAATAATATAGTAGTCAGCCAGTGAAAACTTTCTTAGCTGAGTTAGTTTATACGTTCTTTAATACGCGCAGCCTTACCGGTACGTTCACGCAAATAATATAGTTTAGCTTGACGAACGAAACCACAACGTTTAATAGTAATACTATCTACTATCGGGGAGTGCATTTGGAATACGCGCTCAACACCTTCACCGTTGGAAATTTTACGAACAGTAAATGCAGAATGTAAACCGCGGTTACGAATAGCAATAATTATCCCTTCGAATGCTTGCAGACGTTTTTTACTGCCTTCAACAACCCAGACCTTAACTTCTACTGAGTCACCTGGGCGGAAAGATGGTAGATTTTTCATCTGCTCTTGTTCTATATATTTAATAAGGTTACTCATAATTATACTAATATCTCTTATTGAAGAAGTGAATATTCACGTTTGAATTCTTTTAGCAATATCTCTTGCTCATCAGTAAGAGATAATTTTTCTAGAAGTTCAGGTCTTCTAAGCCAAGTACGGCCTAAAGACTGTTTCCGGCGCCAGCGCTGTATATCTGCATGATTCCCTGATAGCAGAACAGGTGGAACCTCTATACCACCCAAAACCTCAGGACGAGTATAATGCGGACAATCTAGCAATCCTTCAGCGAAGGAGTCTGCAGTAGCGGAAGTTTCGTGACTAAGTACTCCTGGAATCAATCGGGTAATCGAATCGATTAGTATCATTGCTGCTAACTCACCGCCACTGAGTACATAATCACCGATTGACCACTCTTCATCAATCTCCGTGGCAATTAAACGCTCATCAATACCTTTATAGCGACCACAGACTAGAATTAACTTAGGGTTTGCTGCTAGTTCATACACTCCTTGTTGATCAAGCTTACGTCCTTGAGGAGAGAGATATACCACTTTAACTAATTTGCCAGCTTGATTTTTGGCTTCATGGATCGCATCAAGCAATGGTTGCATCATCAATAGCATTCCTGGTCCACCGCCATAAGGACGATCATCTACGGTCTTATGGCGGTCGTGAGAAAATTCACGTGGACTCCAGCAATGTACATGTAGTAAACCATTTTTTACGGCGCGGCCAGTCACTCCATAATCAGTAACAGCACGGAACATTTCCGGAAATAGGCTGATAAAGCCAATCCACATGAGCTTTTTCCCGTCCTATAGGGTTAAAATCTCGGGTCCCAGTCAACTTGAATAACACGAGTCGTCAGATCTATGTTCTTAATCACCTTACCATAGAGAAATGGAATTAATAGCTCTTTTATGAAAAAATTATGTTTTTTATTAGTTTTGACGATGATAACATCATTTGAGCCAGTTTCCATTAAGTTAATTACTTGACCTAGCTGATAACCATTAACAGTTTCTACCTGGCAACCAATTAAGTCTTTCCAGTAGTACTCACCATCAGATAGATCTGGTAATTGCGAAGCATCAACGATAATTTTGCAGTTAGTTAATAGTTTTGCCCCTTCCCTATTTTGAATATTTTTGATCTTAATAATTATATTATTATGAGAAGATTTCCAGTCATCTAGTGCAATCTGCTGCCATGTATCCACCCGTTTAATAAACCAGGGTTGGTAATCAAAAATACTTTCAGCATATTCAGTAGATGAAACTATTTTTAGCCAACCGCGAATGCCATACGCTGAGCTAATGTTACCTAATACTACAGAATTCACAGGTGCTGCAATACTCATGTTATATTTTCTTACTTTTTATTAGTGCATATACGCGTTCCGATATTTTGGCACCATGATTAATCCAATATGAAATTCTATCCATATCTAAACGGAGATCTTGAGCTTGCCCAGTGGCAAGCGGATTAAAAAAACCAACACGTTCAATAAAGCGACCATCGCGTGCATTATGGTTATCAGTTACTACAATTTGATAAAATGGACGTTTTTTAGCTCCGCCACGTGCCAAACGAATTGTAACCATCACAGAACATCCTCATACTTAGTTTCTGAGTCAAAAACCATCAAGATTAATACAATAATTTAGTTAACGCGAGATGAATCCTGGCGGCATCATTTTCTTCAAACCGCGTATCATTCTCACCATTCCCTCTTTTTTCATTTTCTTCATAATACGCTGCATTTCTTCGAACTGTTTTAACAGACGGTTAACGTCCTGCACCTGCATACCAGAGCCTGCTGCAATACGACGCTTACGAGAACCTTTAATAATTTCTGGATTGACGCGTTCTTGAGCCGTCATTGAAGAAATAATCGCTTCCATACGTATTAACATTTGATCATCATGCATTTGTAACTTTACTTCATCTGGTAGTTTACTAATACCTGGCAATTTATTTATTATGGTAGCCATGCCACCCAAATTACGCATTTGCTTAATTTGGCTCATAAAGTCTGTCATATTAAAACTGTCGCCCTTATTTAAGGTTCTAGCAAGCTTCTGAGCTTGGGTGTTATCTACCTTACGTTCTATCTCTTCAATGAGCGATAAAACATCGCCCATACCAAGGATACGGTCGGCTAAACGATGAGGGTCGAACGGTTCTAAAGCATCTATTTTTTCTCCGATGCCAATAAATTTAATTGGAGTTCCGGTAATATAACGTATCGATAGTGCGGCACCACCGCGCGAGGTGCCGTCGACTTTAGTAAGGATCACCCCAGTTAGTGGTATCGCGCTATTGAAAGCTTTAGCTGCCTTAGCGGCATCCTGTCCAGTCATTGCGTCTACCACAAATAAAGTTTCTACTGGTTTAATCACAGTATAGATGTTAAGAATTTCATTCATCATCATGTCATTTATATGTAGACGACCAGCAGTATCTACTAGCAAAACATCATAGAATTTAAGTTGTGCGTATCTCAGCGCTTGATTAACAATATCAATGGGTTTTTGACAGTTTTGAGAAGGAAAAAAATCTACGCCGATGTTCTGAGTGAGGATTTCTAATTGTTTTATAGCTGACGGTCGGTAAATATCTACTGATACTACTAGCACTTTTTTACTATTTGTGTCCCGTAAATATTTTCCTAGTTTTACAACACTGGTTGTTTTTCCAACGCCCTGCTGACCTACGATTAGCACTACAGCCGGTGGCTGCGTCGCTAAGTTAAGAGAGGTATTTTGTTCTCCCATGGCATTTACCAGCTCAATGCGTACAATTTTTACAAACTCTTGCCCTGGGGTCAGACTCTTATTGACTTTCTGACTTAATGCACTCTCTTTAACCCTACTAATGAAGTCTTGTACTACCGGTAACGCTACGTCTGCTTCCAGTAGTGCCATACGAACGTCACGTAAAGTATCTTTAATATTAACTTCAGTCAGGCGTCCCTGGTCGCTGATATTACGTAAGGAACGTAATAATCGATGTGATAAATTTTCAAACATGCTGACTAATTTACTTTACCTGAAAAGATTGCTTGTTCATCTTATTACTAATTTTAGTTTAACACTAATTAGGTATATATAATACTACTCAACCCAAAAATGAATAAAGTGATAGTATCGCAGATATCAAAAGTAATAGTAATCATCTTATTTAGTGATTTTTAGGTCGATAAAAGCATAAATAAAAACTAGTCAGGACGTTTTCGTTAGCAATACACACTACAGGGGTATATCATATGGGTATGATATACTGAAAAGTAATGGTATTTGACTTTGATTGAGGAACAATTAGTAGCTGTGGTTGTTCCTGTTAGTCAAAAAATCATCAAAACTAAGCATATCTGTTGCTTCTAGTTCTAACTGATACTGCCACGAGCGTACCTGCTCTTCGTCGAAAGATAATTGATTTAATACTTCTAATGGTTCTTTACTCAGGATCTGAAAATATTGGTTTGCTAGATTCAACCCTAGACCAAGAATACCATGTTCTTTCATTTCTTTCAAGATGCGAGCAGATAGAGTCAACTCAGGTTGATCAACACTGGCCATCAATTTATCACATACTCGCTGATACTCGATATCCCCATTGTTACTATCGATAGTCTCAGCCACGCGCCGGAGAGCAATAAATAACCATTTGCTTAATGTTACTAAAGGTTGTTTGCTACGGCCGCAGTCAACAACTAGTGTTAGCCCAGGCTTACGTCCTTCTAGAATAACTTTATTCCAATTGATGCGGGTACAAAGTAACTCTTTAGCGCTCATTTTAGGCGCTTCAACTAGAGTGCACCAAATTAAAAATAGATCTAAAAAGCGCACCTGCTCCTCATCAATGCCTATTGGTGAGAAGGGATTAATATCTAGCGACCGCACTTCGATATACTCAATTCCCCCACGTAGTAGGGCATCAGAAGGCGATTCTTCGTTCTGGGCGACTCGCTTAGGCCGTATTGGTGCATATAGTTCATTTTCAAGTTGTAATATATTAGTATTCAGTTGTAGATAACGGCCATTTTTTTGTAACCCTATCCGTTGGTAATCAGTATATGGGGTACATGTTGCCTGCTTTAACCCAAATACATACTTCTTTAGGTTATTCAAGGTGATATCTAGCTGATTTTGTGATTGATTAGTATAACCGAAATCACTCATGCGCAGCGAAGTAGCATAAGGCAAATAAATAAAACCAGATGGTGCTTTTTTAAATTGCAAGTTAGTTTGTCGGCTGTTAATAAACGATTCACACATACCTGGGGATGCACCAAAGACATAAGGAATAATCCATCCGAAACGATAATAATTGCGAATTAGTCCGAGATAGCCGGCAGAGATAACCTCCTTGCCTCGCTCAATATCGCTAACGCCAGCATGTGCCTGCCAAAATGCTAGAGGGAAAGAGAAATTATAATGTACCCCAGATATAATCTGCATCAGAGCACTATAACGATTTTTAAGTCCTTTACGGTATAGAGTCTTCATAAGTCCAATATTAGAACTACCGTATTGTGCGAGCTGAATTGGTTGTGTGCTATCGATGAAGCAAGGCATACTCATTGGCCACATCCATTCATCGCAAAGATTACGGGCTACGTGGCGATGAATATCACGTAACAGCGTTAGCATGTGATGAATATCTTGAGTGACCGGCGTTATAAATTCTAGTAACGCTTCAGCAAAATCAGTGGTAATCCACTGATGGGTTAGTGCTGCGCCGAGCGTTTCAGGGTGAGAGGTCTGTGCTAGATTTCCTTTAGTATTAATACGTAGCGTTTCACGTTCTAAGCCACGACAAATGCCCTGTAAGGCCTGAGGATTAGCTTCCAACCAGAAAAGTGCCTCTGATGATACGTCCGGTATCAAATTGACCTCCTGTAGGTTATAAGATTTTTAATTAACATAAGGAATCAAGCTCATTAGATCACCTAAAGTTGCTAATTCTGTTAATGTTAGATATGTGTTTCTGCTTCGTCATAAGTGATAAGTAGTAGAAGTCGAGCAAGATACATACATCTACATTAAGGTCATAAACTAAGAATACCGCTAAGGTGAAAGAAGCTATAACAAACGAATGGTGCATCCGGAAGGATTCGAACCTCCGACCTCTCGGTTCGTAGCCGAGTACTCTATCCAGCTGAGCTACGGATGCATAATTAGTGGCGGTGAGGGAGGGATTCGAACCCTCGATACAGCTTATTACTATATACTCCCTTAGCAGGGGAGCGCCTTCAGCCTCTCGGCCACCTCACCTACGCACGCTATAATGGGCACTACGTGGCGCACATATTACTTTCTAAGCATGATAAGTCAAACCATTTTTTCTCTCCTGCTTAATCTCTTGCCGGAGAATCATGATCAATCCAAAGTAGTGGTTACGCCTCGCCTGCCTAGAGCAAGGCGCAGGAATCAAGTATCAGTAAATAGTCTGTTGCGATTTCTCAACTTGAATACGCTGGTATATTTCTTCACGGTGTACAGAAACTTCTTTAGGAGCATTCACACCGATACGGACCTGGTTGCCCTTTACGCCTAAAACAGTAACAGTTACCTCATCACCAATCATGAGGGTTTCACCAACTCTACGAGTCAGAATAAGCATTCTTTCTTTGCTCCTTGAAATATTCAAATAGTCTGGTCTCTCAGTTTTTCGCCATTATCTATAATATATCTTGAAAAAGTAAGCTGTGTAGTACACTAAACACAAAACACGTTTATCTATATCGTATCAGTTTAGTCGATATCATTTGCTTCGCGTCTACCTTTATTTATATGTTTATCACCACTATTTCAAAGTGTTTCTACCAACATTTGTTCTATACGGTATAGAGCTGCGGAAAGTCCTGCGGGATCGCTGTCGCTAGCATGTGCAATTTCTAGGCTGCCTCCCCCTTTACCGCCGATTTGCTGGGTTAATGTATTAATAATATCCCTAGCATTGATGCGATGGGTTAAATCACTAGTAACTCCGACTATTAGGCTTACTTGGTCCTTGCCCTCAGACACATTAGCTAAGATTATGACCGCTGAGCCCAGCTTATTCTTCATGTCCTCCACAATGGTACGTAGTATTTTTTTTTCTAAATGTTTCACGTCGCTGACAACTACTCGGGCACCATTGATATCACGGATTTTTCGGTTTAATACTGTTATCTCCTGTACCGCTAGCTTGCTATTTAGCTGCTGGAGCTTTTTTTCTAACTGTTTGGCTAGATCCTGTAAATCACGTACTTTATGCACTAATTTATTGCTATCTGTTTTCAAAATTTGCGATATTTGTTGCACTAAATAGCTTTGCTCATGTAAACGCGTGAGCGCTGCTTCACCCGTGACTGCTTCTAGACGGCGTATTCCTGCAGCAATACCTGATTCGGATGATATTGAAAACAAGCCAATATCACCGGTACGACTCGCATGGGTACCGCAACATAACTCAGTAGAGAAATCACCTATACTTAATACTCGTACTTGGGACTCATATTTATCTCTGAATACAGAGATTACACCTTTATTACGTGCGGCATCCAGCGCCATAATTTCTGTCTTGATTATCAAATTACGACGTATCTGTTGGTTTACTATCTCTTCGATTATGCGTATTTGCTCCAGTGGTATAGCTTGATGATGGGAGAAGTCAAAGCGTAGATACTTGTCATTTACAAGAGATCCTCTTTGCACCACATATTCGCCTAGTACTTGACGTAATGTTGAGTATAGCAAATGGGTCGCAGAGTGATTCAATTGAATACGGTTGCGGCGCGTTTGATCGACATGCGCTGTAACCTGGTCCCCAATCTTCAATTCTCCATAGCGGAGCGTACCTAAATGACCTAAAGACTGACCATATTGCTGAGTATCAACCACTTGAAAAATACCATTGGCTACCTTGAGTTCACCACTATCGCCTACCTGGCCGCCAGATTGTCCATAAAAAGGTGTTTGGTCTAGTATCACTATCGCATTTATACTATTATTGATCACGTTTATAGGCTTACCATCGGAGAATAATGCAGTAACTCGACCTGAGTACGTCATGTGCTGATAACCTAAGAAACAGGTACCCTGGTCGATACGCAGCATACTATTATAATCAGTGCCAAAACTGCTGGCTGCTCGTGCACGTTTACGTTGTGCCTCCATGGCGCGTTTAAAACCTTCTTCATCAACTTTAATCTGACGTTCACGACAAACATCAACGGTTAGATATAACGGGAAACCATAGGTATCGTAAAGACGAAATGCTGTTTCACCGTCCAGTGTATCGCAGGTAAGTTTAGCTAGCGCATTTTCTAACAAGGACAATCCGCGCTCTAAAGTTTGGTAAAATTGTTCCTCTTCAGTTCGCAGCACTCGTTCGACCATATTTTGCTGTAGTTTTAACTGATCTGCAGCGCTACCCATTACTTCAATCAAGGGCGCGACGAGCCGATAAAAAAACGTATCGCGAGCGCCTAAGATGTAACCATGACGAATGGCACGGCGGATAATATGGCGTAAAACATAGCCGCGCCCATCTTTAGATGGTATTACTCCATCACTGACCAAAAAGGCGCACGAACGGATATGATCAGCAATCACACGTAGGGATTTGCTGCATAGATGGGGAGCACCTGTAATTTCTGCGGCTACAGTAATTAGTTGACGAAAGAGATCAATATCGTAGTTAGAGTGAACGTGCTGTAGCACTGCTGCGATACGCTCTAGACCCATACCGGTATCCACCGAAGGTTTAGGTAGTCGTAGCATCGTGCCATCCGCCTGGCGATCAAATTGCACGAATACTAGGTTCCAAATCTCGATATAGCGATCGCCGTATTCTTCCTTACTACCAGGTGGTCCACCACAAAGGTGGTCGCCATGATCGTAGAAAATTTCGGAACAGGGGCCACAGGGGCCAATATCGCCCATTTGCCAGAAATTATCTGAAGCGTAAGTGCTTCCTTTGTTGTCGCTGATGCGGACAATGCGCTCACGTGGTATACCTATTTCATGGTACCATATGTTATAGGATTCGTAATCGGTAGCATATACTGTCACCCATAGTTTATTTTTAGGTAAATTAAACCATTGCACTCCTGTTAATAATTCCCATGCAAATCGGATAGCGTCGTATTTGAAATATTCACCGAAGCTGAAGTTACCCAGCATTTCGAAAAAGGTATGGTGACGTGTGGTATAACCAATGTGCTCAAGATCATTGTGCTTACCACCTGCTCGTACGCAGCGCTGCGCGGTAGTCGCACTCTGGTATGAACGTTTATCTAGCCCTAAGAAAAGATTTTTAAACTGGTTCATACCAGCATTGGTAAACAACAAAGTCTGATCGTTATCAGATACTAGCGAGCTACTTGCTACTATCTGATGTCCTTTGCTGTTAAAAAAATCTAGAAATTTCTGTCTGATTTCAGCGGTACTATTATTACTCATAGTTGTCTCATAATTATGCTAAAAGATTAAATCTTGAATAGAATAGCCCAGTAGTCAAATACTACATGAGTGTTTAAGATCGTTAAATTCCAAAATTGAGATATGTTTTCTTTAGTACGAAGTAAAATATCGGACACATTTTATAAATGTGTATGATTCGATTTGATTGAAAGTTGAATAAACTGTGGGAAATAGCTCATAACTGCTACGCAGAGAGCAGTTGGTGGCCATTTGATGGTCATCTCATAGCCCACTTAGGCAAACTCTTAATATAATTACGTGGTGTTCGCACGCTCACAACCTTAGCTTTGATCAAAAGCTCCTTCATCTGTGACTAGATTGTTACCATCGGTACTGTGTAACAACATATCGCGCAGTTTCTTATCTAGTTCTGCGGCAAGTTGCGGATGATATTTTAAGAAGTTACAGACGTTGGTCTTTCCCTGTCCTATTTTATCGCCATTATAACTATACCAAGAGCCTGCTTTCTCGATTAGATTATTTTTTACGCCGAGATCTAGCAATTCACCATGAATATTAATACCTTCACCGTATGTTATCTGAAATTCAGCCTGTTTAAATGGTGCTGCAACTTTATTTTTTACTACTTTCACGCGGGTTTCGCTACCCACCACTACGTCGCCCTCTTTCACCGAACCTATACGGCGAATATCTAACCTAACTGAAGAATAAAATTTAAGCGCATTACCGCCTGTCGTAGTTTCTGGGTTACCAAACATCACACCGATCTTCATCCTAATTTGGTTAATAAATATTAGTAGCGTATTAGCATTCTTTAGGTTACCCGTTAGTTTACGCATCGCTTGGCTCATCATCCGCGCAGCCAATCCCACGTGTGAGTCACCGATTTCACCTTCAATCTCAGCCTTAGGCGCTAGCGCCGCTACTGAATCAACGATAATTACGTCCACAGCTCCGGAGCGAGTTAAGACGTCACATATTTCCAGCGCCTGCTCGCCGGTATCCGGCTGTGAGCATAGTAAATTATCGATATCTACCCCTAACTTTTTAGCATAAATGGGGTCGAGGGCATGTTCAGCGTCGATAAAAGCACAGATTTTACCTTCTTTCTGTGCCGTAGCTATTACCTGCAGCGTTAGGGTCGTTTTACCTGAAGATTCTGGTCCATATATTTCAACTATACGGCCCATGGGTAAACCACCAGCACCTAGTGCAATGTCAAGGGATAGAGAACCAGTGGAAATCGTTTCGACATCCATTGAGCGATCTTCACCCAGACGCATAATGGAACCTTTACCGAATTGCTTTTCAATTTGGCTTAATGCTGCTGCTAGAGCTTTTTGTTTATTCTCATCAATAGCCATTTCAACTCCATTTTCAATGCGCTTAAAATTTGTACTCACAGGACTGAGTCTTCATTATCATTATACGGTATTTGTCTCAAGCAGAGTACTGAGGTGAAATATACATACCGCTTGGCGGTACACCACACAGATTCAGTACGTACGTAAGTAACTGCAACCTATTGCTCCATGGTCTAGGAAGATTAGTGAGTTGGCATGCTGAGCAGAGCAGATGCAGATAAACTTTATAAAGCAAGCGAGGTTTTAAGGCGCTGCCTACTATCAATTGACGCAAGAATCATTAGATGTAACTAGTATTTTTGAAATCTAGGCACTTTAGTTATAAAGGTATCTAGGTGGTATAACTAAAAGCGATCGCTAATAACATAAAATGCTTTAGTAGCATCGAGTCAAATAGTTTAGCATTACCGCCAACGCAAGCATTATACGCTTATCGTTACCATTTATTGACAGGAATCATCATGAAAAAAAGAACTATAGCATTACTATTCAGTTCTCTTGCTTTTCTCGTTGCAGAGACACAAGCAGTCGAGGAACTAGTTGCGATACAACCAGCTAACATAATTATCTTTGGCACCGAGGGTACTTACGCACCCTATACCTATCACGATAACAGCAATAAACTAGTAGGCTTCGATGTAGATCTGGGCTATGCTGTTGCAGCTAATCTCGGTATGAAAGCTAAATTTATAGAAGGACACTGGGACGGACTGATAGCAGGTCTGGACGGTAAACGTTATGATGCGGTCATTAATCAGGTGGATATTACACCAGAGCGTAAGGCGAAATACGATTTTTCCCAATCCTATATTGACTCTAAAGTGGTACTGGTGACACGTAATGATAATACGACCATAAAAAGTTTTGCGGATTTAAAAAATCAAAAATCAGCGCAGAGTCTTACCAGCCATTATTCCCAATTAGCTCGAAAATATGGCGCCGACATTGTCCCTACTGATAGTTTTAATCAGTCTCTAGAATTAGTTCTGACAGGTAGGGCGACAGCAACGCTGAATGATAACCTTTCATTCTTAGATTTTAAAAAACATAAACCAGACGCTCGAGTGAAGGTTGTAGCCTCCGAAGCAGCAAGCTCGACATCTGGTATTATACTGCGTAAGGGTCAGCCCGAACTAGTTGCAGCTCTCAATAAAGCACTAGACGACATCAAGGCTAACGGCACTTATAAGATCATCTCCATCCGTTATTTCGGCCAGGATGTCTCGGAATGATTTTTTCCTGGAGGAATTTTACTCATGCCACCATGGCTACAATTAATACATGATTCTTTTTGGCGTTTATTTACAGCAGGACTTTTTTTTACCCTACCTTTAGCATTGCTATCTTTTTTCGGCGGCTTGCTATTAGGGTTTCTAGTAACGTTAATCCGTTTATATGGTTCGGGATCTCTAAAATTAATCGCGAATGTTTATGTCTGGGTTATCCGGGGAACTCCATTGCTAGTACAGCTATTTTTAATCTTTTATGGCCTGCCAAGTGCTGGGATAACGTTAAATGCTTTCCCCGCTGCTCTGATAGGTTTTACCCTAAATGTAGGTGCTTATAGTTCAGAGATTATTCGTGGTGCAATTATCTCCGTGCCTAAAATGCAATGGGAAGCAGCTTGGGCTATTGGTATGAATAGTACCCAGGCGATGCGCAGAGTCATTTTACCACAGTCGATATTTGTTGCATTGCCACCATTAGCTAATTCTTTTATATCGCTAATTAAAGACACTTCACTAGCCGCAGTTATTACTGTACCTGAGATGTTTCTTGCTGCTCAACGTATCGTTTCTGTTACTTATGAGCCTCTGATTTTGTATATTGAGGCTGCAGCAATTTACCTACTTTATAGCACTATGCTAGGTAAATTGCAAAACCAGTTAGAGAGCTATTTTCGCCGCTACGAATAGAGGTTATTAGCAGAAAAAAATGGCAATTAAGCTTAGAAGAAGAATATGAGTGACTTTAAGATAAAAAAATCTCTAATCAACCATACTCCTATGATGCAGCAGTATTTAAAGCTGAAAGCTCAGCATCCTAATATTTTGCTTTTTTACCGCATGGGCGATTTTTATGAATTTTTTTATGATGATGCTAAGCGAGCATCAGAGTTAATGGATATATCTTTAACTAAACGCGGCTCCTCAGCTGGTGAACCGATCCCAATGGCTGGGATACCTTATCATGCGATAGAAAACTATTTGGCCAAGCTAGTAGCGCTTGGCGAATCGGTAGCAATCTGTGAACAAATTGGCGATCCTGCAACAACTCAGGGGCCGGTAGAACGCCGTGTTGTACGAATTATTACTCCAGGCACCCTGAGTGATGAAGAATTACTAAATGAACGCCAAGATAACTTACTAGCAGCTATGTGGCAGGAGTCCCAGAGCTTTGGTTATGCAACTTTGGATATTACCTCGGGCCGTTTTATCGTTTCTGAACCAACAGATTTAGAAGCGATGGCTGCCGAATTACAGCGTACGAATCCGGCTGAGCTACTTTATCCGGAGACGTTACATAATTCATCCCTGATCGAACACCGACGCGGTCTCCGACGCAGACCAATCTGGGAATTTGAATTAGAGACAGCTTGTCAGCAGCTTATGATACAGTTCGGCACCCGTAGTTTGAATGGCTTCGGCATTGAACGTGCACATCTAGCGCTACGGGCAGCCGGCTGCTTGCTGCAGTACGCTAAGGATACCCAGCGCACCTCTATGCCACATATCTGTACTGTAACCTTAGAACGGCAACAAGACTATGTAGTCATGGATACTGTTACCAGGCGTAACCTTGAGCTAATACAAAACATTAGTGGCGGCGCAGAAAATACACTAGTGAATATTCTCGATCATACTATAACTCCGATGGGCAGTCGGATGCTGAAACGCTGGCTACAGATGCCAACTAGACATATTCCTACTATCAAACACCGTCAACAAAGTATCGCATTTTTGCAAGATCAGTTTGCCGATTTACAACCAGTGCTACAGCAGATCGGAGATCTAGAGCGAATACTAGCACGTTTGGCGCTGCGCACCGCGCGCCCCCGTGATTTAGCACGTATGCGTCATGCTTTCCAGCAATTGCCCGAGATCCAGGCCAGGTTGGCAGATCAGCCTAGTGAGCATATTTCACAATTACTAAGTAAGGTCGGGTTGTTTGATGATCTGCACCAACTGTTAGAGCGTGCTATTGTTGAATTACCACCAGTGCTGGTACGTGACGGCGGCGTGATAGCTACTGGATACAGCACTGAGTTGGATCAGTTGCGTGCGTTGGCGGATAATGCAACGGACTATCTGAATCAGCTTGAGATCAAAGAACGTGAGCACACAGGTCTAGAGACACTGAAAGTTGGTTTTAATGCTATACACGGCTATTTTATTCAACTTAGCCGCGGACAGAGTCATTTGGCGCCCGTACGCTATGTCCGCCGGCAGACACTCAAAAATGCAGAGCGTTATATTATACCAGAGCTTAAAGAGTATGAAGACAAAGTAATTACCTCAAAAGGTAAAGCCTTATCGCTAGAAAAAGCATTATATAATGAGTTACTTGATCTACTGTTACCACATTTAGCTCAATTACAACAGAGTGCGGCAGCACTCGCGGAGCTAGATGTTTTGAATAATTTAGCAGAACGTGCTGAGACACTAAATTATATCTGTCCCGTGATCAGCGATCAACCTGGTATCCATATTATTGGCGGGCGACATCCAGTGGTAGAGCAGTTCCTAAGCGAGCCGTTTATCGCGAATCCTTTATCCTTGTCAGATCAAAATCATATGCTGATTATCACTGGACCAAACATGGGTGGTAAGAGTACTTATATGCGCCAAAACGCACTCATTGTATTGTTGGGCTATATTGGTAGCTTCGTACCTGCGTCGCAGGCGAGAATAGGACCGATTGATCGTATTTTCACCCGTATAGGCGCAGCAGATGATCTAGCTTCTGGCCGTTCTACCTTTATGGTTGAGATGACAGAAACAGCAAATATTTTACATAATGCTACTTGCCAGAGTTTAGTCTTGATGGATGAGATTGGACGCGGTACGTCCACCTATGATGGCTTATCGCTGGCTTGGGCATCTGCAGAAAGCCTTGCTGGCAGTATTAAAGCAATGACGTTATTCGCAACACATTATTTTGAGCTGACTGCTCTCTCTGAAAATATAAGAGGTGTGGTAAACGTACATTTTGATGCATTAGAGTATGATAATACTATTGCTTTTATGCATAGTATACAGAAAGGTGCTACTAGTAAAAGTTATGGCTTGTCAGTAGCGGGGCTAGCGGGTGTACCACCCGACGTTATAAAGCGCGCTTACAAAAAGCTACGTGAGCTTGAGATAATTTCTAATAGTACAGCAATATGTACTCAGTTTACCGTGTTACCGCAGCTGGAGCTAGATACATCGAAATCCAAAGTAATCCAGGCTTTAGAAGAAATAGAGCCAGACAGTTTATCTCCACGTCAAGCGCTTGATTTGCTATATCATTTAAAGAATATGATTTTAGGAAAATTAAACCTTATTTAATTAAGCCTACCGCTGCTAATTTTATTAGTGTTTTCTTGATTAAATATTCACAAAATAACTATTTAACAACCTGCTGATCATTGTCATACAACTCATTTTCAGACAAATAAAGTAATGGATTAACTGATTTACCATGGTAACGAATTTCAAAATGTAATCTAACTGAGCTAGCACCGGTACTACCCATAGTGGCAATTTTTTGCCCCGCTTTAACTTGTTGTGGTTCATGAACAAGCATGGTATTGTTATGAGCATATGCACTTAAGTAGTCATCGTTATGTTTGATAATAATAAGATTACCGTATCCTCGCAATGCATTACCTGCGTAAACAACTTTACCATTAGCGGTTGCTATAATTGGCTGTCCGCAGAAGCCAGAGATATCTACGCCTTTATTTCCACCTTCAGTAGCGGAGAAATATTCAATAATTTTACCAGTAGTAGGCCAGGACCAGCTGGCTGTTAAGTGATTGCTAGTTAAGACTGTAGTCGATGATGATAATGCAACTACATTACGTAACTTTTCAGAAGAACTATTTCCGTTACCTATACCTATCTGTAATATTGTCCCCACTTTTAAACGGTAAGGTTCCGGAATATGATTGATTTTAGCCAAATATTGAACGTCTTTACCAGTAATCCAGGCAATATAAAACAAAGTATCTCCGTTTTTAATCTGATAAGTTGAGTCAGAATAAGAACCTTTTTGAAGACGATTATAGCGACGATTAGATGTCTTATTAGTTCGTGGAGTACTAATACACATATTGAGATTACCGTAACTGCTAGATATTTTATTGTTGCCGCCTATATGACTAATAGGTGCTTTGAATTCATCACTAGCACATCCTACTAGCCATAAACTAGTCGTCATACTAGTAGAAACAATTATACGGCGCCAAGAGCATTTTTTACTTATCATGCTTACTTTTACTTATCTCTCCGCTATGGTACCTATGCGATCATAGCCTGGTCAGGCGCCTGTTAGTTATAGGAATGTTTGATGGTGAAAACAAAATCAACATGACATGAAATATAACGTAATAGGAACCGATATCGTGTTTTTAGTGAGCGTAATAACTGTATCCGTCCGTTGAATCATGCAAGATGTATTAACATAACAATGCCACTGCGAAGCAGGCTACACCCTCACCACGCCCCGTGAATCCCAACTGTTCGGTCGTGGTAGCTTTCACATTGATATCATCTATGTGACAATAGAGATCTGCTGCAAGATAGATACGCATCTGCTGAATATACGGAGAAAGTTTTGGCGCCTGGGCAATTATGGTGATATCTAGATTACCCAAACGATAGCTTTTTGCTACAATACATTGCCAGACTTCGCGTAGTAGCTTACGGCTATCAGCACCCTTGAAGACTGGATCAGTATCTGGAAAGAGTTGACCAATATCACCTAATGCTGCAGCGCCAAGTAAAGCGTCAGTTGCTGCATGTAACGCAACGTCACCATCAGAATGAGATAGTAAACCTTGCTGATAGGGAATATGCACACCCCCGATAATAAGCTTGCCTTCTCCGCCAAATTGATGAACATCAAAACCATGACCGATACGCATTTATACTCTCTTGTTGTGAGACGATTGAGATAAATAAAAACTAGCCAGTAATAAATCTTCTGGCCAAGTAACTTTGATATTATCCGCTCTACCTGGCACTAATAAAGGTTGGTATCCGCAATACTCTAATGCCGAAGACTCATCAGTTAAGGTTGCTCCTTCTTTTAGCGCTCGACTCAGACAACTTTTAAGTAATTCAAGCATAAATAACTGTGGCGTCAGCGCATGCCATAAATCAGTGCGATCAACAGTATAATCGATCGTTTCCGTGCTGTTGCAGGCACGTTTCATAGTGTCGCGCACAGGGGTTGCCAAAATACCTCCCACTGTCGAACGGGCTGTAACAGTTAGCAGGCACAGTAGATCATCTTGATGTAAGCATGGACGTGCTGCATCGTGAACTAGTACCCAGGATGCACGTTTCACATGGTGCAAGGCTACCATCACAGAATCTGCCCGTTTGTTACCGCCAGTCACTACCATTACTCGCTCTTCTGATGCTACTGGTAACTGATAGAACCAATAGTCGTCGGGACTGATAGCAACAATAACTTGACGGATACAAGGCTGACGTAACAGTGCGTATATTGCAAGTTCTAGCATAGTTTTTTCGCCAATAGTGAGATACTGCTTTGGAAATGGTTTTTGCATACGGCGACCTATTCCAGCAGCAGGTAAAATTGCTACTACATCAGGAAATGTTACTGCTAATAAGGTCATTATTTGTTTTCTCTTTGTACCTGTGCCATTGGTTGTTGTTGTCTAGGCACTAAACGATAGAAGGTCTCACCAGGCTTAATCATGTCTAGCTCATGACGTGAACGTTCTTCTATAGCATCTTGGCCATCATTTAAATCGTCAACTTCAGCAAATAGCTGAGTGTTGCGCATCTTAAGTTTGGCGTTATTGTAGTTTTGCGTAACGATATTATTATCTATGCGAACTAGATCTATGATACCGTTCTTACCTAGCCAAAGAGAATATTGTAGCCAGAAAAAAAGCACTAATAGTAGTAGCGCTAATTTATTCATTTTCCTGCCTCCCATTTAACTTATGGAAACCAGTAAAATTGATCTTGTCATCATTTGCCGCTAGACAGACTACATACGTGCGAGAAATGACAAATAGCGGCATCAAAACAAGATTTTGCCATATACTTTATACTTTTAGTGAGAATCTTTATTATTAAAACAATGAAATAATAGGTCTCATACGGGATTTGAAAAGCTTATAATCACGCGTTCTTTGAGTACTTCTAATAATTGAGTTGTTAACTGTGTGATTAATTGTGTGCCATTGAGATGTATCTCTGGTTGCTGCGGTGGCTGATAAATAGAATCGATACCGGTGAAATTATGTAATTGACCACTACGGACTTTATGATATAACCCCTTAGGATCACGCGCTTGGCAAATAGCTAACGGTGTATCTACGAAAACTTCGATAAATCTGCCTACTGGTAGCATGTCACGGACCATCTGCCGTTCCGCGTAGTGAGGTGAAATTAGAGCACTTAGTACTATTAGCCCGGCATCTAGCATCAGTTTAGCTACCTCGCCAACCCGGCGGATATTCTCGCGCCGTTCGTCATCGCGGAAGCCTAGATCACGACAGAGACCATGACGTACATTATCACCATCAAGCAGGTAAGTACTAACACCCTTACTATACAGCGCCTGTTCTAGCGCACTTGCTAGCGTGGACTTGCCTGCGCCAGACAGACCAGTGAACCACAATACAGCACTACGGTGCTTATGTAATCGTTCTCGGTCCTCACGCTGTACAGGATGTATGTGCCAAACAATATTTTCATCATTTGATCGTTGGTAACGGCCTGTCATGATTTCCCTCCCAGTAGATCACGTGTGCCCCAGTGCGGAAAGTGACGGCGCAGCAGCGCATTAAATTCTAGTTCAAATTTACTGTAGGTATTTGATTGCCGGTAGACATCTTGTAGCGGTTGGTAAACCATACCAGCACCTACCGTTACGTTAGTAAGCCGATCAATAAATATCATACCACCTGTTACTGGGCTATTGATATATTTCTCAAGCATCATTGGCTCACAGAATTCTAATTCTACCATTCCAATGCTATTTAGGGGTAGGTTATCCGCCGCACGTGGTTTTAAGGTATTTATATCGACCTGATATTGGACATGATCTACCCGTGCGCTGGTTTTCTTACCTGCAATCTTGATATCGTAGCTCTGACCAGCTACCAGGGGCTTATCGGTCATCCATACGACATTAACCTGAGCGTATTGTACTGCAGGCAGTACTGTATCATAGTCCACTAAGAAATCTCCGCGGCTGATATCTACGGCGTCTGTTAATACTAGTGTCACTGCTTCTCCCGTCCTGGCTTCTGTTTTATCACCGTCAAAGGTGACGATACGGCTAATAGTGGAGGTAAAATTAGACGGCAGCACTTTTATTGGTTGCCCTACCCGCAGTACTCCCGAAGCAACTGTTCCACTATAACCACGGAAATCTAGATTAGGGCGGTTAACATACTGCACCGGAAAACGTACTGGCTGCTGTTGATGAATATTAATTACTTCCACAGTTTCTAGTATATCTAGCAATGTTGGGCCGCTATACCAAGACATAGAGACTGTCGGGTTAACAACATTATCACCTCCAAGCGCTGATAACGGGACGAACTTTATGTCTAAATTACCTGGTAATTCCCTAGATAATTTTAGGTAATCTTGCTCAATTTGAGAGAAGATAGCCTGATCGTAGTTTACTAAATCCATTTTGTTTACCGCTACTACCAGATGACAGATGCCTAGCAAGGTGCTGATAAAGCTATGGCGCCGTGTTTGATCTAACATGCCTTTGCGTGCATCGATCAGTAAGATTGCGAGATCAGAAGTTGAAGCACCAGTAGCCATGTTACGGGTATATTGCTCATGTCCAGGAGTGTCAGCAATAATAAATTTACGCTTATCCGTAGAAAAATAACGGTAGGCTACATCAATTGTAATCCCTTGTTCACGTTCAGCCTGCAGACCGTCCACCAGTAGCGCAAAATCTAATTCTTCGCCTTGGGTACCGATACGTTTACTGTCTGTGTATAGCGTGGATAGTTGATCTTCGTAAATCTGCTGGGTATCATGTAGCAGGCGACCAATTAAGGTACTTTTGCCGTCGTCTACGCTGCCACACGTGAGAAAACGCAGCAAACTTTTCTTTTGCTGGAAGTGCAGGTATCTTTCTAGACTACCCTGCTCAGTAATATTTCGTGCTATATTTGAGGTTATAGTAGTATTTTTCATTTTGATAACTTCTTAAAAATAACCTTGACGCTTTTTCATTTCCATGGAACCAGATTGATCACTGTCGATCATTCTACCCTGACGTTCGCTGGTGGTCGATACTAGCATCTCTTTGATAATCTCAGGTAGAGATTGTGCCTTGGACTCCACTGCGCCGGTCAACGGCCAGCAACCTAGAGTACGAAACCGCACCATACGCTGGCCTATTATTTCACCAGGCTGCAGTTGTAGATCGATATGATCATCGTCTATCATCATCAGCATGCCATTACGTTTTAGTACCGGCCGCTCCTTAGCGAAGTATAGTGGTACTATTTCGATGTTTTCTAGTAAAATATATTGCCAAATATCCAATTCAGTCCAGTTAGAGAGCGGGAATACGCGGATGCTTTCACCCTTATTAATCTGTCCGTTATAGTTATGCCATAACTCTGGACGTTGATTCTTTGGGTCCCAACGATGAAAACGATCACGAAACGAGTAGATACGTTCTTTAGCACGAGATTTTTCCTCGTCGCGGCGGGCGCCACCGAACGCAGCATCAAAACTATATTTATTCATAGCCTGCTTAAGGCCTTCGGTTTTCATGATATCGGTATATTTAGCACTACCGTGCACAAAAGGATTAATCCCCATAGCTTTTCCTTCCGAGTTCTGATGTACAAGGAGCTCAAAACCATAGGCTTTAGCAGTATGATCGCGGAACTGGTACATTTCACGGAACTTCCAGCCAGTATCCACATGCAGTAATGGGAACGGTAACTTGCCAGGGTAGAAAGCCTTCCGTGCTAGATGTAGCATCACAGAAGAATCTTTACCGATGGAATACATCATCACAGGATTGCTAAATTCTGCGACTACTTCACGGAAAATATGAATGCTCTCCGCCTCTAGTTGCCACAAATATGTAAAACGTTGTTGCTCCATAATTGATATCCTTAAACTAGATTAACTACCACTAGTTTTTTTCTTTTACGCTATTAAATTCTCCTGACCAAACCAATTGATTTCATGAGAAAGGGCCACAACATCACCGATGACTAGTAGCGCAGGAGGCAGCGCCTGTAGAGCTAACATTTCTAACTGTTCTAGTGTGCCAATAAGAACTTTCTGATCTGTATAAGTACCACGGCTTATCACTGCTACCGGAGTCTGCGGCGCGCGGCCATGAGCCACGAGCTTACGATTTATTACCGCTGCTTTCATCACACCCATGTAAACTACTAGAGTTTGATTGCAGCGCGCCAACGACGGCCAGTCTATGAAATCGCCGTCATCGCGCGGATGACCTGTAATAAAAGTTACACTCTGAGCATACTCTCGGTGGGTCAACGGAATTCCGGCATAGGCCGTAGCGCCAGCGGCAGCGGTGATGCCGGGTACTACCTGGAACGAAATACCAGCGGCAGCGACTTCCTGCAGCTCTTCGCCACCGCGACCAAAGATAAATGGGTCGCCACCTTTGAGCCGCACGACATTTTTACCCTGCTGTGCCAGCTTAACTAGTAAACGATTAATCTCTGCCTGTGGCATAGAATGTTCACCTACTCGCTTACCGACGCAGACGCGATCAGCATCGCGGCGTACTAAATCTATAATTTCAGGGTTGACTAGATAGTCATATAGCACCACATCTGCCTGCTGCATGAGTTGCAGTCCGCGTAAAGTTAGCAACCCGCTATCACCAGGACCAGCACCTACCAAAGCTACGTTTCCGCTTTGGGACGGGCAGTTATATAGCTGATACTCTAGTTCCTGCTCCGCTTGTTCTAATTTACCTTGAGCTACCATATTCGCAAAACTACCATTAAATGCTTTTTCCCAGAAGCTCCGGCGCCCCGCCATATTACAGATATACTGTTTGATACGGCTGCGCCAGGTACCAGCTATGGTCGCCATCGTGCCGAGAAACATGGGTAGCATAGACTCAATTTGTTCACGTATAATACGCGCTAGCACTGGTGCTTTCCCGCTCGATGATATAGCTACTATTATCGGCGAGCGATCCACGATCGATGGAAAAATAAACGAGCAGTTTTGCTGTTCATCTACTACATTAACTAATGTATGGCGCTCATCTGCGCACTTATAGACTCGTGCGTTCAGTTCTGCGTCGTCAGTTGCCGCAATAACTAGAAAGACCTCATCGAGCATAGCTGGTTCGAATATTGGACCCAGCCAGTTAATATCGCGATTATTGATAATACCTGTTAGCTGAGGACATAACTCACGCGCTACTACCCTGATTTGCGCGCCCGTACGCATCAGTAACTCTATTTTGCGCGCAGCAACGTGGCCTCCGCCAACTACCAAAACCGTACGTCGCCTAAGATTGGCAAATAGTGGTAAATATTCCACAGCAAAATATTTTTTGTTAAGCAATATTATGATTATATGTCTTAAAATGTTGCTAAATGAAATTCTCAATTGGAATTTCATTTATCTTTATGGAATAAAAAAACAATTGACTTTTATTATAATTACGTTGGATTAATAACTGGGTAGCCGTAAGTCAGTTTTCTTCGTGTAAACCGCATTCACGCTTTAGGCCAAAAAAGCGTGTATATTCTTCATTCATACCAGGAATAAATTTTGTAGTAGTATGAGTATCTCCTACGGATAAATAACCTTCCTCCCACAGTGGGTGATAGCTAAGCTCATACTTTTTAAGATAATTATATACCTTACGGTTGTCCCAATCGATTATTGGTAACAGCTTAAACACTCCTCGCTGAACCGCTAGGACTGGTAATTGACTACGACTACTAGATTGGGCGCGCCGTAGACCAGCAAACCAAGTCAAAGAGCCGAGTGTCATCAACGCCCTATTCATAGGCTCAACCTTATTGATATTATTGTATAGCTTAATCCCTTTCAGACCCTGCTCCCATAGCTTACCATAGCGCGCCTCCTGCCAAGCAGGCGATGTGTTAGCACGAAATACTTGTAAGTTTAATTGTAACTTTTCCGTTAATGCATCGATAAACCGGTAGGTCTCCGGAAACAGATAACCAGTATCAGTAAGAATAACTGGAATATTAGGTTGCTGACTAGTCACTAAATGCAGACTAACCGCAGCCTGAATACCAAAGCTGGAAGAAAGTGCAGCCGGTTGTGGCAGATGCTCCAAGGCCCAGCTTACTCTCTGCTCAGCTGTTAGACTTTCTAGCTGTAGGTTGACTGTCGCTAGACCCTCTGTCTGCTGCGCTTTATCCATAGAATTAAATGTGCTGAGATCAAATCTTTTCATGTTAATTTGGTCTTGATTTCCGGTTAATCGTAAAAATCTCGCGCAGAGTCGACTACAGGGGAGATAATTCCAGCGCGCACTACATAATCACCATAAGATTCCTGGGGCTGACGTTCGCAGGCCCAGCGGCCGGTAGTCTCGTCAATAATGCTCAGTATTTCTTCTTCAGTAATATTTTCTCGGTACATTCTAGGAATACGTGTACCGATACTATCACCTCCTAAGTAGAGGTTGTAGCGACCGATAGTTTTTCCTACTAAACCAATTTCTGCTAACATCGCGCGACCACAGCCATTCGGACAGCCGGTTACCCGTAGTATAATTTGCTTATCGCCTAAACCATGATTGGACATAATCTTTTCTACCTTCGTTACAAACTGCGGTAGGAAACGTTCTGCTTCTGCCATTGCAAGCGGACAGGTAGGAAAAGCTACACATGCCATTGATGCCTTGCGTTGTAATGTAATATTATCGTTAATTAAACCATGCTGCCTGGCCAGCGACTCAATCATTGCTTTATTTTTCTTATCAACGCCCGCAATAATCAGATTTTGGTTAGCTGTTATACGGAAATCTCCTTGATGAATGCGAGCAATCTCCCTCATACCAGTTTTTAGCTTTCGATTCGTATAGTCTAGAATCCGGCCGTTTTCAATAAATAATGTTAGATGCCACTGGTTATCAATTCCTTGCACCCAGCCAAAACGATCGCCGCGTTCTGTAAAATCATACGGCCGGATAGGCGCGAATTTCACCCCTGCGCGAATCTCTACCTCTTTCTGGAACAAGCCAACGCCGACACGTTCCAGGGTATATTTTGTTTTGGCATTTTTACGATTAGAACGATTACCCAAATCACGTTGGGTTGTCACAACTGCTTCTGCTATTTTGAGCGTGTCTACTAGAGCGATATAACCTAACTCACTGGCTTTGCGTGGGTAAGTACTTTTATCGCCATGAGTCATTGCCAGGCCGCCGCCGACCAGGACATTAAAGCCTACTAGTTGACCTTTATTGCTTATGGCAACAAAGTTAAGATCGTTTGCGTGCAAATCGACATCGTTTAGCGGTGGAACTACAACTGTCGTCTTGAATTTACGCGGCAAGTAGGTAGCACCCAAAATATGCTCTTGATCAGTGGTTTCAGTCTTCTCTCCGTCCAACCATATTTCAGCATATGCACGAGTTTTTGGTAGAAAATGTTCTGATATTTTCTTAGCATACTCCCATGCCTGCTGATGTAGCACTGACTCAACCGGGTTTGAGGTACATAATACGTTACGGTTAACATCGCCGGCCGTAGCTATCGAGTCTAATCCCAGACGATGCAGTAGTTGATGCATGCTTTTGAGCTTGGGTTTTAATACACCGTGAAACTGAAAGGTTTGCCGGGTTGTAAGGCGAATACTACCATATAGCGTATGTTCGGTGGCGAAGGCGTCGATACCTAGCCACTGCTGCGTAGTAATGACACCACCAGGTAGCCTGCATCGTAGCATCATATTGATAAGTGGTTCAAGCTTCTGACAGGTGCGTTCTGCGCGTAGATCACGATCATCTTGCTGATACATACCATGGAAACGGATTAATTGAAAATTATCCCCTTTAAATCCTCCGGTAATATTATCTTCTAGATCTTGCGCAATAGTACCACGCAAAAAATTACTTGATTTTTTCAACCGCTCGTTGTCGGATAATATGGTTTTAGGTTTTTGTGTACTCATCAATAGGTATCCCGTTGATAACGGCGCGCCATGCGCAGCTCACTTAAAAATTCATCCGCTTGTTCGCTATCCATACGACCATGTTTAGCCACCAGCTTCACTAAAACTTGTTCTACGTCGCGTGCCATTCGGTTGGCATTACCGCATACATAAATATGCGCACCCTGCTGAATCCAGTGCCAAACTTCGGTTCCATTTTCCCATATTCGATCCTGTACATAGATCTTTTCTGTTTGATCTTGCGACCATGCAACATCTATCTGGTTCAGCAGGCCATTTTTTACATAGCGCTGCCATTCAACCTGATATAAAAAATCTTCAGTAAGATGTTGATTACCAAAGAATAACCAATTTTTGCCCTGGGCACATTCAGCCTCACGCTGTTGCATGAAAGCACGGAATGGTGCGATTCCTGTTCCTGACCCTATCATAATAATAGAAGTATTTAAATCACCTGGTAGCCTAAAATTATCGTTGTGTTCGATAAAAACACGAACTGGATCCGTTTCCTTTAGCCGATATGCTAGATAACCACTAGCGCCCCCAGTACGCATTCTGCCATCTATTTCATACCGTACCACACTGACGGTCAGATGAACTTCATCGCTTACTTCCGCTTGCGACGAAGCAATCGAGTACAAGCGTGGCATCAACGGACGTAGTAATTTTAATAACTCTTCCGGACGCAGCACTGTTGGAGCACCGCGTATCATATCAATGAACGGAGTTGACAACGCAAACTCCTTTAGTTGCTGTTTATCATCGACCAGTGCTAGTAAATCTTTATCCCGCGCAATATCAGCGTAACCTTTAATCATCTCCGGGGTGTTTTGCGTAATTTCGTAATATTTTTGTAAAGTTTCACTTAGACTGAGACGCAAGCTTTTACCTTTAACTTGGACTAACTCGTCGCCTTTCAGCCCTAAGAGTTCTAGGAGCTCGTTGATAAGCGCCGGATCGTTCTCGTACCATACGCCTAATGCGTCACCGGGCTGATAACGTAAACCTGATCCTACAAGGTCTATCTCTAGATGTCTGACATCTTTCTGAGAGCTACGGCTAGTAATCTTCTGGTTAACCACCAGAGACGCTGTAAATGGTGCCTCTTTAGTATAGAGGTGACTCTGAACCTCAATAGGATTGCCGATAATAGGCAAGTGCTGCTCAGGATTAGTTGCTCCCATCTGTGTCTGTAAACATCTAACTATTTCACTACGCCAAGCATCAGCATATTCTTGATACTCTACATCAGCATCGATCCTATCGTACAAACGCTGAGCGCCAAGTTCGGCTAACCGGCTGTCAAAGTCTTTACCTATCTTCGCAAAATGTGTGTACGAACTGTCGCCCAAGCCAAAAACTGCAAACTTAGTATCAGGTAACGCTGGAGCTTTGTTCGAAAAAAGGTACTTATATAACGCTACAGCCTCTTCTGGAGGATCTCCGTCCCCTTGAGTTGAAGTTACGATCAGCAACAATTTTTCCTGTGAAATTTGCTTAAATTTATAATCACCGGCATTAATCAGGACTACGCCTAACTTTGCGGCACGTAAATCTTCGTATAGCTGCTCTGCAAGCCGGCGAGCGTTACCTGTCTGGGAAGCAGATAGCACAGTAATAACTTGTGATACTACAGCATCCACCTGCGGATCATCGGACACCCGGCGCCAGAAATATCCTGAAACCCAGGCTAACTGAAGGGAAGATAAATCACTGCTTGCTGCTTGTAAGCGATCAAGTTGCTCTGCACTCAGCGGCGACAAAGATAGAGTTTTGGATGTGGTCTGTTTCTTCATGGTCGTCAGGAATTCCTTATACTTACACCCTACCTGGTTAGGTTCGGGCGATTAAGATCGTTATATCTTATTAAAGTTAACTACTAACTGAGTATAAATAAAGGACGAGATCGCAATAATAAATAACAAAACCGCCTAAGGGATCTAGGATAAACATCAACTATAGGTAACAGATTTAATAATTATATTAGCGTCGCAGAGCACTATTAGTTACTATTAGTTTAGTGATAATATAGTTAGTGTAATGAGAAACCGTAGTGACCACCACGTTGTTTAAAAATTTTACCTTTGAATCTGCCCACCGTTTACCCCATGTTCCTGTAGGTCATAAGTGTGGCCGCCTACATGGGCATTCCTTTCTAGTCCGTATCGAGATTACTGCCGAGATAGATTTACACACTGGATGGATCATGGATTTCTCAGATCTAAAAGCGGTATGTAAGCCTATTATTGATAAGTTAGATCACTATTATCTTAACGATATTCCCGGATTAGAAAACCCAACCAGCGAAGTACTGGCACAGTGGATTTGGCAACAACTACGGCCAAACCTCCAGCTACTGAGCTCAGTCACCATCAAAGAAACTTGCACCTCCGGCTGCGTCTATCGCGGCTAGGTAACGTCAGGAGATATTAATATATTTATGGAGTTGTATTGATAGACGCCAGTTGCGGGCAATACAGGTATTTATGCACAGCCTAGTAGCTGCCTTTTTTTGACTGATAGGTTGCAGTGCTATTACACGTTGTTTACCATCATTTAACGTTTGCAGTAACTTGTCTAGATTTTCAATATCACGTTGACGTGCCACTGGGTGTTTAATTTCATTACTACGACTTAATGCCTGGGCTAGCACTTGAAAACCACAGCGCATATTTATTTTAGGCGACACTGTCACCCATGTTTGAGGCGTACAGCGAATCTCCTGCGTACCGCTAGTCTCTATCTGGCAACGGAATTTCTGTTGCTCTAAGGTATATGTCAGCGGTAGTAGATCATGCATACAAGGTTCACCACCGGTAATGACTACATGGATAGCAGTCCAACCTCGCTGCGTAATAATTGCTATTATATCTTCGGTAGACAAACTAGCCCAGTCGCAGCTGTGAGCTTTTTTCAGCATCATTTCCTCTGCAGTTACCTGTTTCATAGTATTTTGATGCCAAGTATACTGAGTGTCACACCAGCTACAACCTACTGCACAGCCTTGTAAGCGGATAAAGATAGCAGGGACACCGGTAAAATAGCCTTCGCACTGCAGAGTCTGGCAAATTTCATTTAGGGGATACTGCATTTATGCTGCCTTTAAATCAAATTAGGTTAGACTTAATTAAGCCTGGCCTTTAACTTCTTTTAGACCCCAAAATCGTGCTTTATTACCCAATGCTTCTTCGATGCGAATTAGCTGATTATATTTCGCTAAACGATCGGAACGACTCATAGAACCAGTTTTTATTTGTCCTGCTGAGGTACCAACGGCTAAATCAGCTATGGAAGCATCTTCGGTTTCACCAGAACGATGCGAGATAATCGTAGTATAACCAGCATTCTTGGCCATGTTGATCACTGCGAGGGTTTCTGTCAACGAACCTACTTGGTTCAATTTAATAAGAATTGAGTTAGCAATACCTTTTTCGATACCTTTTTTTAAGATCTTAGTACTAGTAACAAACAAGTCGTCGCCTACTAACTGGATTTTATCGCCTAATACTTTAGTCTGGTATGCAAAACCATCCCAATCTGATTCATTTAGGCCGTCTTCGATAGAAATTATTGGGTATTCTTTTGTTAGCACTGTAAGGTAATCTGTGAATGCCTGGGAGCTGAATATTTTACCTTCGCTTTTTAGATGATAGTTACCGGTCGATTTGTCAAACAATTCCGAAGCAGCACAATCCATAGCTAAAGTAATATCTTGACCTAAAACATAACCAGCTTTTTCTACTGCATCTTTAATTGCGTCCAATGCAGCACCATTAGAGCAAAGATTAGGCGCGTAGCCGCCTTCGTCGCCTACTGCGGTATGCATGCCCTTAGCTTTGAGAACTGTTGCCAAATGATGAAACACTTCAGACCCAATTCTAATTGCTTCTTTTACTGTTTTGGCAGCTACTGGCTGGATCATAAATTCTTGTATATCAATGTTATTATCGGCATGCTTGCCTCCATTGAGGATGTTAATCATCGGCAATGGCATGGAAAATTTTCCTGGTGTACCATTTAGTTCAGCGATATGCTCATAAAGTGGCATACCCTTAGAAGCTGCGGCAGATTTAGCAGCAGCTAGTGACACAGCTAGGATAGCATTGGCACCAAATTTTGATTTATTTTCGGTACCGTCTAGTTCGATCATAACTTGGTCTATACATTCTTGATCTTTAGCGTTTTTACCTATTAAGGCTGCCGCAATAAAGCTATTAATAATGCTGACAGCTTTGGTGACACCTTTTCCCATAAAACGGGTTTTATCTCCGTCACGCAACTCCAGTGCTTCTAGTGATCCGGTAGACGCGCCAGATGGTGCGGCAGCTAGACCAACGAACCCACCCTCGAGATGAACTTCAGCTTCAACAGTAGGATTGCCACGTGAGTCTATGATTTCACGGCCAATGATTTTTACTATTTTGGACATTAGTATTTCCTTATGGTATTAGATTAAAAGTAACACATTTATAAAATTTAGTAACAATCTCAAAAATAAGCTTGCTATCTACTTATTTATTTTGGTGTTCTTTTTTGATACTCACCTGCTGCCTTTACAAAACCGATAAATAGAGGATGACCATCACGCGGAGTTGAAGTGAACTCTGGATGAAACTGGCTGGCCACAAACCATGGGTGATCTGGATATTCTATAATTTCCACCAGCTTGTTATCCTCCGATAACCCTGTTACGCGTAGTCCAGCTGCTTCTATTTGTTTCAATAACATGTTATTTACTTCGTAACGATGACGATGACGCTCCATGATGATGGCATGGCCATACATCTTGCGTGCTAAGCTACCATCCACCAATTGGCAAGGCTGGCTACCTAGACGCATAGTACCTCCCAAATGACTCTGTTTGCTACGCCGGTTCACATGACCATCTTCTTCGCACCATTCAGTTATTAGTGCTACCACAGGATACTTACAGTTTGAAACAAATTCGGTAGAATTAGCTTCTGGCATACCGGCTACATGGCGGGCGAACTCAACAATTGCTACCTGCATGCCCAGACAGATGCCCAGATAAGGAATTTTGTTCTCGCGCGCGTATCGCGCGGTCATGATCTTACCTTCCACGCCTCGGTATCCAAAGCCCCCGGGTATTAAGATCGCATCAAGGTTTTTTAGAATATCTACACTACGAGTTTCGACATCTTGAGAATGGATAAGGCGGATGTTTACTGTGAGGCGATTTTTTAACCCGGCGTGTTTTAGTGCTTCCATAACAGACTTGTAAGCATCTGGCAAGTCGATATATTTACCTACCATACCTATAGTAACTTCCCCTACAGGATTAGCCTGCTGGTAAATAACCTGCTCCCACTCAGAAAGATCAGCTTCGGGACATTTCAAGCTAAAGCGCTCACAAATATAATCATCTAAATCTTGTGACTTTAAGAGTCCTGGAATTTGGTAAATGGAATCCACGTCTTTAATTGAAATGACAGCTTTTTCTAACACATTGCAGAATAAAGCAATTTTAGCACGTTCGTTACTAGGTACAGCACGATAAGAGCGACAAATTAGCACGTCAGGCTGGATGCCAATAGATAGCAATTCTTTTACAGAATGCTGTGTTGGCTTTGTTTTCATCTCACCAGTAGCCTCTATGTAGGGCACTAAAGTAAGGTGCATATACAAAGCATGATCACGGCCTACTTCTACTGCCATTTGGCGGATCGCCTCCAGAAAAGGCAGAGATTCAATATCGCCTACCGTTCCACCTATTTCCACTAAGACTACATCGTGGCCTTCTCCACCCTCAATAATACGCTTTTTGATGGCATTTGTGATATGAGGAATCACCTGAATAGTAGCACCAAGATAATCACCACGACGTTCTTTATGCAATACATCAGAATATATACGACCGGTTGTAAAGTTGTTGCTACGGGACATTTTGGTACGTATGAAACGTTCATAATGTCCTAGATCTAGATCTGTTTCAGCCCCGTCTTCTGTTACGAATACTTCCCCGTGCTGAATTGGACTCATAGTTCCTGGATCAACATTAATATAGGGGTCTAATTTCATGATAGTAACGTTAAGACCCCTAGCTTCGAGAATAGCTGCCAAGGATGCTGCCGCAATGCCTTTACCCAAGGAGGAGACAACCCCTCCTGTTATAAAAATATAATTAGTTATCATGCTGAAGATGAAAAGAGCTGTAAAAAACAGAACAACTAAATTAGGAACACAATATACCTGAAGCTGGGATTACGCCACAAATTACGCCACAAATATTGTGAATAAGCGTTATATAACTTATTTGTATTTCCAGTGCGCCGCCAAGCCTAGTTCAGCATCTTCATGCATCTGGTTAGTGCGGATTTGAATTTCAATAGTTTTGCTACATGGCCCTAGTACTACGGTATGAAGAGATTGGTAACCGTTAGGTTTTGGCTTAGCTACATAATCATCAAACTTATCTGGCAGATGAGGAAAATAAGTGTGGAGAAGACCTAGCACAGCATAACAGTCTTGCAACCGCTCAACCACCAACCGCACGGCGCACAAATCAAATAGTTCTTCAAAAACTAGCACTTTTTTTTGCATCTTACGCCAGATACTGTAAATATGTTTCGGACGTCCGTAGATATCAGCCTTAATTCTAGCTTTTTGCATTGCCTGGCGTAGATAAGTTACCAAGTTTTGAATATACTGTTCTCGGTCGATGCGACGCTCATGCAAAAGTTTAGCAATGCGTTGATATTCATTGGGATATAAGTAGCGAAAACAAAAATCTTCTAGCTCCCATTTAAGCTGACCAATACCGAGGCGGTTAGCTAGCGGCGCGTAGATATGAGTACTCTCTTTGGCTGCTAGCACACGCTTATCTTCCGGCGCGTCCTGTAGTTCACGTAGATAGGCAATGCGCTCTGCAAGCTTTATCACTACACAGCGAAAATCATCAACTAGCAGTATACGGCATACATTATCCAAATGGGCTGCTTTAAGTTGGTGAATCGTATCTATTGCGCGTACACCAGAAATTAAATCTACTATTTTTTTACCAAAATCTGCTTCCAGAACTTCCTCTTCCACAATTCCGATATCAACCATAGGAAACAACAGTGCGGCACATAAGCTATCGTTATCCATGCTAAGCATGGATAAAATTTCCACCATTTCAATACCACGCCAGAGTAACAAGGAAACATCCGGATTATTTTTGCACTGTTGCTTGCAGTAGTGCCAGGTGCAGGCTAACCGTTTACTTGATTGCTGGTTGAAGAGCCTTAAGCTAGCCACCCAATCGTCAACGACAAATTTACCTGCTAGATTAAAATGTGCACTTCTTACCGCAACCATACTAACTCCCTATCTTGCAGAGATTTCGGAACGCTTAATAAATAACGTCATTTATGACGCGGAAAAATGTCTAGTACGGTATGGCTTGAGTCCGCTCCAAGTAGAATGTTACTATTCCGTGCAAGCGGTTGAGGAATTGCAGGCCGGATAACGATGATAAGAGATGTGCGCTGGCGGCGGCTGGCTACTAATAAAACTATCAGCTGCTGTTAGTCTCTGTACCCAATCTTGCTAGATTGAGCGAGTAGTATTTCATAAAATGAGCCAGCCGCTGTTTGTTTCCATGTTTTGATCCGATCCGTAGCGTAGATATGAAATAAATCAATCGTCACTGATAGACTGACCTTACTGAATCTGGCGTAATCTAGTCGATTTAATCTACTGCATCGTAATCATTCTATATCAAAATACTCTGCCTATGCTATTTCAAGATAATTACACATTACTGGTTAGAGGAAAGGATTTGATGATTATTGGTATTATAGGTGCTATGGAACAAGAAGTGGCGTTGCTCCGTAAGCAATTAACTCAACTTACTATTTGGCAACAGGCTGGATGTAACATTTATAACGGCTATCTGCACGGAATCCAAGTAGCTTTAGTTCAATCAGGGATTGGTAAGGTTTCAGCTGCATTATGCACGACACTACTACTAGATCATTTTAATCCTACATTAGTCATAAATACAGGTTCAGCTGGCGGTCTCTCTCCGTCGCTAGAAGTCGGGGATATCGTAGTATCGGACGAAGTCCGATATCACGATGTGGATGTCACAACCTTTGGCTATGATAGAGGGCAGATAGTACAGTGTCCAGCTTCATTTAAGGCGGCACCTTCACTGGTAGCTTTAGCTAAGAACATTACCAAAAGTATCGGCATGCATGCAGTGTGTGGTCTCATCATAAGCGGCGACACATTCATCAATGGTGGTCAAGCACTAGCTTATATCCGCCATACTTTTCCGCAAGCAATAGCGGTAGAGATGGAAGCCACGGCAATCGCTCACGTATGCTATAAATTTACTGTTCCCTTTGTGGTAATACGTGCTATCTCTGATATCGCCGACCAAGTTTCTTATGAAAGCTTTCAAGATGGTCTTATAATAGTTGTACATAATTTATCGCTACTGGTTTCAGAAATGGTGCAGGCGCTAGCTAATAAAATGCTAGTCTAGCTAGACTTTAACGGCTAGATTACTATCCTAGAATAATCTTTGTGCTTTATGGTCGATAAAAAATAGGTAGCAAGAGATTGATTAAAGACTGAATGAAGATCCACAGCCACAAGTAGTTTTTATGTTAGGGTTAATTACAATAAAGCGCGAACCTTTAAGTCCTTCGCGGTAATCAACTGATCCACCCAATAAATATTGTAGACTCATGGGATCTACTACTAGCACGACACCTTGTTTCTCTATGATGACATCTTCGTTATTGACCTTTTCATCAAAAGTGAAGCCGTACTGTAACCCACTACAGCCACCACCGGTAATGTAGACTCGTAACTTAAGATTTGGATTTGCTTCTTCCATAATCAGCTTTTTTACTCTACTTGCCGCTGAATCGGTTAATTGTAAAGGCAATATCGTAGTTTGATTCATAATGTTTCTTCCTCGCTGTAGAGCTTCATTGACTCAATGACGAAAAAGGTATTTTAGCCAACCAAAAACTCCGCTGCTATAACCGTTTTTCTCTAATTCTAATGTTTTTTTATGTCCCGGTTCCGGATTTATTAACGGACCTCGATCTGTTTCTCCTGGTTGAAGGATCGGTATTGTCTGACATAAAGACTCAGGATCATCAGTCCAAATAGGTAGTGTACGCAATGTACTATCGCCATTGCAGACTAAATTTCCTGCATAGTCAATAGACATTTTGCTAATTTCTTCGGGAGGTGTCAGATTTAGCGTCATCGGCGCCTGGTTATCCAAATAGCGGCGATATAAAGTCAGAGCACCGGTAGCGCCAGTAAACTTAGCTGGCCCATTATTATCGCGACCAATCCAAACAATAGAGACTTCTTTGCCATCTATACCGGCAAACCAGCTGTCGCGTAGTTCGTTACTAGTACCTGTTTTTGCAGCGAGATGGTAGGTGGGAAATTTAATAGCTAGCGAGTGTGAGGTTCCCCGCTCTACGACCTGTTGCATGGCATATAGCGTTAGGTAGGCAGCTTGGGCCGGAATCACCCGTTCTGCCTGCGGGAAGCTTTGATACAATACCTTGCCGTCTTCGCTCACAACTGAACGTACCGCCGATAAGCTGGCATAGTTGCCGCAGCTAGCGATGGTTTGGAATTTCTGCGCAACTTCTACTGGCGTCAGGCTAATAGCTCCTAGTAGCATCGAAGGCAAAGGCACCGGATTAAGTACAGTTGCTGGTATTCCCAATTTGATCAAAGTATTAATGATAGGATCTAATCCTACTGCTAGACCAAGATTGACAGTAGGTACATTGAGTGAATAAGTGAGCGCGTCCACTAGCATCACTTTACCGCGGAACTGTCGGTCATAGTTTTTAGGAAACCAGATACGACCGTTCGGCTGCTGAATAGCAAGTGGCTCATCAGCAATCCAAGTATTGAGCCGATATTGATTCGGTTGGCTAAGAGCGGTGAGATAAGTCGCTGGTTTTGCGAGCGATCCAACTGAACGCCGGGCTTGCATGGCGCGGTTAAAACCTGCAAACTGCGGCTCAGCACCACCTACCATAGCACGAATTTCTCCACTTAAACGATCTACAACGACCATAGCGGCTTCTAGATCTTGAATACCATGGTTAGCGCGTAGAGCAGGAATACCTACCTCTACTGCTTTTTCCGCTGCAGCTTGCGAAACGGGATCTAATGTCGTGAAAATTTTTACGCCGGATAGTATGTTTATTTTATCTTTCAACTTGCTCTGTAGCTCTTTGTGCACCATTTGCATAAAAGCAGGCTGCGGTGTAAGTACACCGCCACGTGGCTGCACATCAAGCGGACGTGTACTCAAGATGTTATAGAGATCTATGTCAATCACATGTTGTTCTTCTAGTAATTTTATAACTAGATTACGACGTTCTAGCGCTAGCTCTGGATTGCGCCAAGGGTTATACAACGAAGCACCTTTTACCATTCCTACTAGCATAGCTTGCTGTTCTAAACTCAGTTCATCTATCGGTAGACCAAAGTAGTAAAGACTAGCCAGCGGGAATCCGCGTATCTGCTCGTTACCACTTTGACCAAGGTAGACCTCATTTAGATAAAGTTCTAGAATGCGGTCTTTGCTATAGCGATAATCAAATAGTAAGGCCATATATGCCTCGTTAAGCTTACGCCATAAAGATCGTTTGTTGCTCAGAAATAAGTTTTTTACTAGTTGCTGGGTGAGTGTACTACCACCCTGTATCGCATGTCCTGCAGTAAAGTTAGCCAGGAAAGCCCGTAAAATAGAAGATATGTGAATACCATCATGCTGATAAAAATGCCTATCTTCGATAGCTATAAGCGTTTCTACTAGTAGATTTGGAAAATCTGCGCGGGGGACAAAAAGTCTTTGCTCGCCTTTTGGCGATTGTAGCATGGTAATCAATCGAGGATCTAGGCGAAAAAAACCAAGATTACGTTGGATCTCTTGATTTTTAATTTGCAGTAGTTTGTTTCTAGTAAAAGTTATGGTAGCTCTAATTTGTCCTTCCTTTCCATCAGGAAAATCAAAAGGTCGGCGTAACAGCTCAATACTATTATCATGCACGATAAACTCACCAGGACGGGTAATATGAGACACTGGGCGATATTGCAGATTTTCTAATAGTGTGACGATTTCATCGCGGCTATAGGACATACCGGGCTCTAAGTTTACCATGCGGCCATAAACCGCAGCCGGTAATTGCCACACCTTACCGTCTATGCGGCTACGTACCTGCGCATCGAGATAAAGGCCATATAACACCATTAAGATAACTAGTAATATCAAGATACGGATATACCAGCTGAGACGAAATATTTTTTGATGTGGTCGTCTTCTCGTCCGTCGCCTATATCGTGCATCGCTGCGTGTTTTCGCGAGTCTTCTATGACGTCCGATAGGTTCACGGTTATCCACAGACATCTTTGTAATTCTCCACATTGCTGATAGATAAAATTATGCTACGGCCTATCACTGAATAGTTTATGGCTCACAAGTACCTCACAATATTTTTGCCATGCTACATTATGGCGTCAACTTAAGATATTTCATCATCAAACTAAAAAGTATAAAATTCGCATGTTTTTTATGGTTTAGCTCAATACGCTTGTCAAGTTGGCATAAGGAATGAATCATTGCCAACCTTAAAGTCATCTGGTATTTATAGCGATCGATCTGTTTCTTTCACCACATTAGGGATCTCTAGTACGTGTTAGGTTAGTTAGAAAAGGAGAAGCAACATGCCAGAAGGAAAAAATCGTAAAACATCCTCCTTGAGTCTTCTCGCCATAGCTGGAGTAGAACCGTATCAGCCGAAGCCTGGCGAAGAATATATGAATGATGCCCAACTGCTATATTTTAGACGTATTCTAGAAGCCTGGCGAAATCAGCTAAGAGATGAAGTAGGACGCACCGTTTTACATATGCAAGATGAGGCTGCAAACTTTCCCGATCCAGTAGATCGTGCCGCTCAGGAAGAAGAATTTAGCCTTGAGCTGCGTAATCGTGACCGTGAACGTAAACTAATAAAAAAAATTGAAAAAACCCTCAAAAAAGTTGAAGAAAATGATTTTGGCTTTTGTGAATCTTGTGGAATTGAAATTGGTATTCGTCGCCTTGAGGCGCGTCCTACTGCTGATTTGTGTATAGACTGCAAAACCTTAGCTGAAATTCGTGAAAAGCAGATGGCAGGGTAAGATAATAAAAGAAACAGAATAGGGTGTAATTTCGCTGACCCCCAACTAACCCTTCTAACGATTATTATTTTGTATAAAAATTTAGCAAGATTGGCAATCTATTGTTTTTAATTATTTATTTTTGACTGAGGTGTACTATTTTTACCCAAACAGCCAACTTTTGCCGTCAGGTACTTAACCGTGAAAACGCGGATACGGTATTAGAGGATAGACACCCTTTAACAATGATTCCGCGCAATAAACACTCAATCTCACGTAAAGAGATTAGTGCAAATGCATTAAAGGTCCTTTATCGCCTTAGTAAGGCAGGATTCGAGGCCTATTTGGTCGGAGGTTGTGTTCGTGATATCTTGTTGGGTAAAAAACCAAAGGATTTCGATATCACGACTAATGCCACTCCAGAAGAAATGCGTAAATTATTTCGCAATTGCCGACTAGTAGGCCGCCGCTTTCGTCTTGCCCATGTGATATTCGGTACCGAAATAATTGAAGTGGCTACCTTACGAGGTCATCATAAGGTACTAGATTCTCAAACTGAACTGACCTGTAATAATGGTATGCTATTACGTGATAATATCTTCGGCTCAATTGAGGAAGATGCTCAGCGCCGAGACTTCTCTGTCAATAGTCTTTATTATAGTGTAACAGATTTTACTTTGCGCGACTATACGGGTGGCTTAAAAGATCTACGGGAAGGCACTATTCGTCTAATTGGAGATCCTGAGATTAGGTATCGGGAAGATCCAGTACGAATGTTGCGCGCGGTGCGCTTCGCCGTTAAATTAAATATGACCATCAGCGAAGAAACCGCTAAGCCTATTCTCAAACTAGCAACACTATTGGAGAATATTCCTCCGGCTAGGTTATTTGAAGAAGCACTAAAATTACTACAAGCAGGATACGGTGAGCCAACTTATCGCCTACTGTGTAAATACCAGCTTTTCAAACCACTGTTCCCGCTTATTAGCCGAAACTTTACCGAGCACGGTGATAGCTATATGGAAAATATGATTAGCCGAGTACTAACAAATACCGACCAGCGCCTTCATAAAGCAAGACGGGTTAATCCCGCTTTATTATTTGCCGCTCTGCTATGGTATCCTTTACTTGATTATGCACAAAAACTAACACAGGAAAACCACCTGGCCTACTTCGAAGCTTTTATACTATCTATGAATGAGATATTAGATAAACAGTGCAAAACATTAGCTCTTCCTAAAAAGATGACGACATTAATCCGTGATATGTGGCAATTACAGCTCAGGTTATCCCGCTCTCATGGTAAAAAAGCTAAAAAGCTAATAGAGCATCCTAAATTTCGCGCTGCCTATGATTTACTAGTGCTACGTGCTGAAGTAGAGCAAAATGTAGAATTGCAGCGGATTACCCACTGGTGGGATGAATTACAAACTGGAACACCATCACGTCAGAAGCAGATGCAGCCCCTGAGCATACTGAATCTGAATAACGAAAAATTATGATTATGATGGAGCGAGTATGGTTGGCGCTTGGCAGTAACCTCGCTGAACCACTGCAGCAGGTAGACACAGCGCTATTAGCGCTGGGAAGCTTGCCTAAAACTCATATGGTTATGTGTTCTTCCTACTATCGTAGCCGTCCACTGGGGCCCCAAAATCAGCCGGATTACCTTAATGCCGTAGTGGCGTTAGAAACAGCACTGACACCCGAAGAGCTTCTAGCTCATATACAATTTATTGAGCTCAAGCAGGGACGCGATCGTCAAATACACCGCTTTGGGCCGCGCACGTTAGATTTAGATATTTTACTGTTCGGAACTAAAATCATTGCTACCAGTAGGTTGACTGTACCCCATTATGATATGCATAACCGTGAATTCATGCTTTATCCTCTGGAAGAAATCGCTCCAAACCTACGTTTACCCAATGGCACCATACTAGTGAATCTACGGCGTAAGATTGCACGTAATGGTCTAATATTCTGGGATGATACCCACCGGATTCGATATTGGTAAAATCTTTTGCTAATTGTGGATACTCATACAGTACAGAGGTTGTATGAACATAACGACGATTTCTTATACAGAGGTTGTATGAACATAACGACTATTTCTTATTTACGGCATCAGAAACAACGACAGCAAAAATTTGCTTCTATTACTGCCTATGACGCTACCTTTGCCTCTCTCTTCGAACAGCATGGTATTAGTGTTATGCTTGTGGGAGATTCACTTGGAATGACTATTCAGGGACATGATTCTACCCTGCCAGTAACATTAGACGATATGATTTACCATACACGTTGCGTCCGGCGCGGCGCCACAAAATCCTTGCTACTAGCCGACCTACCATTTATGTGTTACGCTACATTATCTCAGGCTTACGAGAGCGCAGCCGCGCTTATGCGGGCCGGTGCTAACATAGTAAAACTAGAAGGTGGTTTCTGGATTACGAAAACCGTTCGTGGCTTAACAGAACGTGCCGTCCCAGTATGTTGCCATCTCGGTCTCACTCCTCAATCAGTTAATATTTTTGGTGGCTATAAAATTCAAGGTAGGGACAAAGATAGTGCTGATAAACTACTAGCTGATGCTATAGCACTAGAGCTGGCTGGTGCCCAAATGCTGGTACTAGAATGCGTGCCCGTTACGTTAGCCGAGCGTGTCACACGTGCATTATCGATACCAGTGATTGGAATCGGCGCTGGTGTTATGACCGATGGTCAGATTTTAGTGATGCACGATGTACTAGGCATAACGGGTAATCGTGCACCATCCTTTGCTAGAAACTTTCTGGTAGATTGTGAAGACATTCCTGCCGCAATCCGCCTTTATGTGCAAGAGGTGGAAGCGGGCGAATTCCCCGCTACACAACACAGTTTCTATTGATGTTAGAGGAGAGAGTAGCGTGCTGATTATCGACAATACCACTACCTTACGTCAAATCATTCAGCAGTGGCACCAATCACAACGGCGCATAGCCCTTATCCCTACTATGGGAAATCTACATGATGGGCATATGACCCTAATTGATGAAGGGCGGGCACAGGCGGATATTGTAGTGGTAAGCGTATTCGTAAACCCGATGCAGTTCGACCGGAGGGAGGATTTAGCAGTTTATCCACGTACTTTGCCGGAAGATTGTAGCAAACTAATCTTGAGTGGCGTAGATGCTCTTTTTACACCGTCGGTAAATGCTATTTATCCTAATAGAATTGATAACCATACCTTTGTCGATGTGCCACGTTTATCAGGCATCCTAGAAGGTATCAACCGACCAGGTCACTTTCGCGGTGTCGCCACAATTGTCAGTAAACTGTTTAATTTAATACAGCCTCATGTGGCCTGCTTCGGTGAAAAAGATTTTCAACAATTAGCGCTTATTCGGCAGATGGTGCAAGATATGAGCTATGATATTGAAATTATAGCTATACCAACTGTTCGTACAGCCGATGGTTTGGCACTGAGTTCACGTAATAGTTATCTTACGCTAGAACAACGTAAGTTAGCACCTCAACTTTATCAAGTGATGCAAAAGCTGGTCAAATCTTTATGCTCTGGTAATAGGTATACCGATGAGCTACTTGATAAAGCAGCAAAGCGATTACGTGAATTTGGATTCACTCCGGACATGCTAGAAATCCGCGATGCACTCACTTTACAACCATTAACGGTGGAGAGCAAACAGGCAGTAGTGTTATTTAGTGCTTGGCTAGGCAAAGCCAGGCTGATAGATAACGCCAAAGTTAATCTTCCTTGATTACGTACTTACTTGCTTGCGTTACTGATTCCTCAGCGTTTGATTTTTAGATCACCTACCTTTCTGATACTACCAGTATCACAGCTGTATACAAAGGCATAATGATTTGCTCGACTCGCGCCAGCGCAGCTATATTTTACTTAAGGACCACTTACTGCTATGCAAGAGCTTTATGACCCGAAAGAGATAGAAGCCCAAATTCAGAAATACTGGGATAAACATGAAACTTTCAAGGTAACCGAAGATACTAGTAAAGAAAAATATTATTGTCTTTCTATGCTACCCTATCCTTCTGGCAGTTTGCATATGGGACATGTACGTAATTACACCATCGGAGACGTACTTTCTCGTTATCAGCGGATGCAAGGTAAAAACGTACTACAACCAATCGGATGGGATGCCTTTGGGCTACCTGCTGAAAGAGCAGCAGTTCAAAACCAAATAGCGCCGGCATCATGGACCTATGCGAATATTGACGCTATGAAGAATCAATTAAAGCGACTAGGTTTTGGCTACGATTGGAGCCGTGAAATTACAACATGCAGGCCAGAATATTACCGTTGGGAACAGTGGTTCTTCATCCAGTTATATGAAAAAGGCTTAGTCTATAAGAAGACGTCATCTGTGAACTGGTGCTCAAACGATCAAACGGTACTGGCTAACGAACAGGTTATCGACGGTTGCTGTTGGCGATGTGGCACTCGCGTCAAGTGCAAAGATATCCCACAGTGGTTTGTTAAAATTACTGCTTATGCCGATGAGTTACTTGATGATTTAGATCAATTGGATGGCTGGCCAGAACAGATCAAAATCATGCAACGTAATTGGATCGGGCGTTCTGAAGGCATCAATATTACCTTTCAGGTTGCGGAAATAGAAGACCAACTTACCGTCTATACCGCCCGTCCTGACACTTTAATGGGCGTTACCTATTTTGCGATTACAACACACCATTATCTTGCACGGCAAGCTGCTAGCGATAATTCAGCATTAAAAAATTTTATGAATAATTGCGAACATACGAAAGTAACAGAAGCGGAAATGGTCACGAGGGTCAAAACTGGTGTCTTTACTGGTCTGCACGTAATCCACCCGTTGACCGGAGAGAAGCTACCAATATGGGTGACGAACTTTGTGCTGAAAGATTATGGCACTGGAGCAGTCATGGCAGTACCTGGACACAATCAGCTGGATTGGGAGTTCGCTTGCAAATACTCTCTACCCATAAAAACAGTAATCCGCAATGCGGACGGGAGCGAACCTAATATCAGCGCGCAGGCAATGATTCAAAAAGGTATTCTGTATAACTCTGGCAATTTCGATGGTCTGAATTATCAAGAGGCCTGCCAAGCTATTGCAACCGTCTTAGTAGCACGTGGTATAGGCGAGAGAAAAATTAACTATCGCCTACGGGACTGGGTAGTTTCCCGCCAACGTTACTGGGGCACGCCGATACCTATGATTACACTAGAAGACGGCACCATAGTACCAACGCCAGTAGATAAGCTGCCGGTGATATTACCAGAAGATATTTTCATGGACGGGATCTCTAATCCACTTAAAGACGATGACCGATGGTCGAAGACTACCTATGATAGTAATCCTGCGATGCGTGAAACTGATACCTTCGATACTTTTATGGAATCTTCATGGTACTACGCGCGCTATACTTGTCCACATTATGACCAAGGTATGTTAGATATTAACGCCACAAACTATTGGCTACCAGTGGATCAATATATCGGAGGTATTGAACACGCAATCATGCACTTGATGTACTTCCGCTTTTATCATAAATTATTACGCGATGCTGGGATGTTGAGGTCCGATGAGCCTACTAAACGTCTACTGTGTCAAGGTATGGTACTGGCTGATTCCTTTTACTACGTAAGTAGTACCGGTGAGCATATATGGGTCTCACCGATTAATGTCAGCGTCCAGCGTGATGAAAAAGGTTACCTTGTTAAAGCTCTAGATTCACAGGGTAATGAGCTGGTGTACGCAGGCATGAGTAAAATGTCAAAATCTAAAAACAACGGTATTGACCCGCAGATTATGGTCGAAAAATACGGCGCTGATACTGTGCGTCTGTTTATGATGTTCGCATCTCCAGCGGAAATGACATTGGAATGGCGAGAGTCTGGCGTAGAGGGAGCTAATAGATTTTTGAAACGCATCTGGAAGCTAATTTATGAACATACCCAGCGGGGCAAAGTAGTTGCGCTAGATTTCGCAGCTATGAGTGACGAACACAAAGTACTCCGGCGCTTACTACATCAAACAATAGCTAAGGTTACCGATGATATCGGCCGCCGCCAAACTTTTAATACTGCTATTGCCGCAATTATGGAGATCATAAATAAATTGGTACACGCATCGCAGGATAGTACACAAGACCGCGCTCTGTTGCAGGAAGCTCTACTTGCGGTAGTGCGTATGTTGTATCCATTTACTCCTCATGTTTGCTTCACGCTATGGCAGGCACTGAGCGGAGAAGGAAACATTGATAATGCCCCATGGCCCATAGTGGACAAATCAGCGCTGGTGGAGGACGCTCAATTAATAGTAATTCAGATAAATGGTAAACGGCGCAGTAGAATTACCGTGCCCGCTGATGCCGACGAAGTATTTGTACTGGAACGTGCCTCTAGAGAAAAATCGGTTGCTAAATATCTAGAAGATACTAAAGTACATAAAGTAATTTATATTCCTGGAAAACTGATAAACCTAGTAGTAGGTTAGGTTAATAGAAGAAGGCGGTATACGATACCTCACTTTTGCACCGATGCTAGGTTTAGCAGTGATTTTGACTACTAGCTGTTGCTATCATTTACGTAGAATACCAATTCACATAGTTGCATATAAATGATATTACTATCCACGACGATACTAATAGCCCAGCTATGCCATCACTGTACATTCTTAATTCATCGGAAAGTAAAGTGACCATCTCGGTATTCCAAGATGGTAAAACGGCAGGATACCAAATAAAGTTCTTCATGCCCAACAAGGATTATTATCCCATTAATATTAAGGTCTACCGTACTTTATTTGATAATCCGCTAATGGCACTAGCTAAAAACGAGGAAGAAGATATGATTCGCCAGGAGATGCACCAACAGGCTTCGCAGCAGCTGGTGCATCAACTTTTGTTAGTGCTGCAACATGTGTATACTACTGATGATGCTTTGGCCAAGATCTTGTTGCCACAGCTGATGGTGGTCTCGGCAACGCGATGATCCGGATTTATCCGGAACAGCTCAGGACGCAACTACAAAATCATTTGCGTCCTTGCTATTTACTCCTTGGGAATGATCTCTTATTACTACAAGAGAGCGAAGACAGTATTCAAGCTAAGGCGCAGCTTCTTAAGTTTAATGAACATTTCCGCGTCTCATTAGAAGATGTCACTGATTGGGATACCATCTTCAGCCTGAGTCAAGTACTAAGCCTATTTGCCCACCGCCAGACTTTATTGCTGAGACTACCGGAAAACGGTGTAACTGCAACTATCGAGAAAAAACTAGCCATACTGGTGTCGCTGTTACATCCAGATTTCCTATTAATTTTGCGTGGCCAAAAACTAACTCGTGCTCAAGAAAATAGTTTCTGGTTCAAAGCATTGAGTAGCAATAATGCGGTGCTGGTTGACTGCACGACGCCTGACCCAGCACAATTACCATGCTGGGTGAAGAACCGTGCTAAAAACATGCATTTGTCGCTAGATGATGCTGCTTGTAAGTTGTTGTGTTATTGCTATGAAGGTAATTTACCTGCTCTGGTCCAGGCACTTGAGCGCCTAAAGCTAATTCATCCTGATGGCATACTAACTCTACCGTTGGTAGAAGAGGCAGTAACCGATACCTCTTACTTTACTCCGTTTCATTGGATAAATGCGGTACTGTCTGGCAACAGTAAACGTACGAGTCATATCCTACAGCAATTGAGGCTAGAAGCTAGGGAACCAGTGATACTCCTGCGCTATATCCAGCGAGATATTTTTCTACTACTTACCCTCAAACGTCATATGGCCTACACGCCTGCGCGTATATTGTTCGACCAGCATAAAATTTGGCAAAATCGCAGACCGTTGCTCATGCAGGCGCTACAGCGTCTTAGCGTACAACAACTCTATCAGGCAATAGCACTCATGCTAAAGATAGAACTCACGGTTAAGCAGGATTATAGTGATTATGTCTGGGCTGATATCAATGCCTTAGGACAACTATTATGTAGTAATACGCTTTTTCCTACCGCGATGATAGATGTCTGAAAGATTCTTGACAGCCTTCTACGGCGGAACCTTCGACCCTATTCATCATGGCCATTTACAGCCGGTGATAGCGTTAGCACAGTTAGTAAATTTACAACGCGTTATCCTTTTACCGAATCATATTCCACTACACCGTCCACCACCACAAGCAACCCCTCAGCAACGACTAATGATGACACGACTAGCTATTGCCGACACACCTGGTGAGCTTTTTATTATTGATGAACGTGAATTGCGTCGCGCCACGCCATCTTGGACTGTGGAAACATTTCAAGCTATACGTAGGGAGTACGGTCCTATGGCACCACTAGGTTTAATTATTGGTCAAGATTCTCTATTAACACTGCCACAGTGGCACCGAAGTAAAGAATTATTAGAGCTGTGCCATATTCTAGTTTGCGCACGACCTGGTTACCAACATGGTTATAACTGGATGGAAAATCGTTTAACAGATGATCCTACTGCGCTACACCACCAACCTGCGGGGCTTGTATATTGCGCTGCAACACCAGAATTAGCAATTTCAGCTAGTGATATTCGCGGACGCCTACATGCCATTCTACCCTGCTATGATTTATTAACGCCTTCGGTACAAGGTTATATTGACGAGCAAGGTTTATACCGCTAGTGTGCGCACTACGCTATAAAGCATAATTTTTAGCAAGTATGAATAATACAATTAATTATTATTAGATAATGCGATAGTTATCGTCAATTTTACGAAATGAAAATAATACGTAACCCATTTCGCGACTATTCAGCTGAATTAGCGCTGTTTGTGCGCCGTGTACTAGTAGCGTTTACCGGTATTTTGCTGCTCAGCGGTGTGCTTATCTTGAATTTATATTCTCTGCAAGTCACTAACTTTGAAGATTACCGCACCCGCTCTAATGAAAACCGTATTAAGCTGGTACCTCTCACGCCGAGTAGAGGAATAATTTATGATCGCAACGGTACACCACTAGCGTTGAACCGCACTATTTATCAGCTAGAACTGGTAGTAGAAAAAGTAGATAATTTAAAACAAACTCTCGAAGATCTGAGTTCTATTGTAGATCTAACTAATAACGATATAGCCCATTTCGAAAAAGAGCGTAAACGTTCACGAAATTTTACTTCATTACTACTAAAGTCAAATCTCACTGATGTACAGCAGGCACGTTTTGCTGTGAACCAATTCCGTTTTCCTGGCGTTGAGATTAAAGAATACCAGCGTCGTTATTACCCTTACTGCTCAGCTTTAACCCATGTTATAGGATATGTTGCCAAAATTAACGACTACGATATAGCACAGCTAGAAAAAAGGGGCATAATAGCCAATTATGCAGCAACGCACGATATCGGAAAACTAGGTATTGAACGTTACTATGAAAGCACCCTACACGGAAAAACAGGCTATGAAGAGGTAGAAGTAAACAACCGCGGCCGCGTTATTCGCCAACTACATCAGCAGCCACCACAGGCTGGCAAAGACATCTATCTTACGTTAGATTTAAGCCTACAACAGTATATTCAAAAACTATTAGCTGGTAGCCGTGCTGCAGTAGTAGTTGTAGATCCGCGAGACAGTGGTATCCGAGCATTAGTATCGAACCCCAGTTTCGATCCTAATCTTTTTGTAGAAGGTATTTCCAGTCAAGATTATCATAATCTACTAAAGGATGAAAATTATCCACTAATAAACCGCGCGACCCAGGGAGTATATCCCCCTGCGTCCACTGTTAAACCTTATATTGTAGTGTCTGCATTAACCTTAGGAGTTCTCGAGAAACATTTCTCGCTATTTGATCCTGGTTGGTGGAAATTACCAGGCTCAGAAAAACGTTATCGAGATTGGAAACGTTGGGGGCACGGTAGGCTTAACGTAACCAAGGCTCTTGAGGAATCAGCAGATACTTTCTTTTATCAGGTTGCCTATGATATGGGAATTGATCGATTATCAGAGTGGATGATAAAATTTGGCTATGGTCAGAATACTGGAATTGATCTTTCTGAGGAGCGTGCTGGCGTGATGCCTACGCGTCATTGGAAAATGAATCGTTTCAATAAACCTTGGTATCAGGGGGATACTATTTCAGTTGGCATCGGCCAAGGATATTGGACTGCTACACCGGTACAAATGTCAAAAGCACTGATGACGCTCATTAATAACGGTGCCGTCGGTACACCACATTTACTATTTGGTACACGGGAAAATGGTCAGCTCGTACAATATCACCAACATAATAATAGCCAAATTGGAGATCCGAATTCGGAATTTTGGGAAATTGCTAAAGACGGCATGTACGGTGTTGCTAACCGCCCCAACGGCACAGCACGGCAAAGTTTTTCCGATGCACCTTATAAGACTGCTGCGAAATCAGGTACCGCTCAAGTCTATAGCCTAAAAGCGAATGAAACTTATAATGTTCATAAGATAGCCGAACGGCTACGCGATCATAAATTGATGACAGCATTCGCCCCATACGATCAACCAACGGTCTGTGTAGTTGTGTTGTTAGAAAATGGCGGAGTAGGTCCGGCGGTAGGCACCATTACTAGGAAAATTTTAGACTACATGCTGCTAGATGAGAAGACACATGATTAAATGACAATGACTAATCATTCCCCACAAAGTATACTATTAAATAAACTACATATCGATGTGATGTTGTTATTTTTCATCACACTGCTACTACTCTACAGCGCCTTTGTGATATGGAGCGCCAGCGGTCAGGATATAGGCATAATGGAAGGCAAGATGGTTCAGATTATCATAGGCCTGTTGGTGATGCTAGTTTTAGCGCAGGTACCACCGCGAGTTTATGAAGGATGGGCGCCATATTTGTACATGTTATGCCTATTGCTACTAGTACTAGTAGACGTCTTCGGGCAAATTCGTAAAGGTGCCCAACGCTGGTTAGATTTAAGCTTGGTACGTTTTCAGCCGTCGGAAATCGCGAAAGTAACTGTACCATTAATGGTAGCGCGTTTCATTAACCGAGATAGTTATCCACCATCTTTGAAGAATACTGCCATTGCTTTGATGCTGATTTTTATCCCTACTCTGCTAGTAGCGGCGCAACCTGACTTAGGCACCGCGATCTTAATCGGCGCATCAGGTCTATTTGTGCTATTTCTTTCTGGTATTAGTTGTAAATTAATCGCAGTTGCTGGATTGCTCGTCTTTGCTTTTATCCCGGTGCTTTGGTTTTTCCTCATGCACGATTATCAACGAAACAGGATAATAATGCTATTAGATCCTGAAACCGATCCTCTTGGGGCCGGCTATCATATTATTCAGTCGAAAATAGCAATTGGATCTGGTGGTCTAAACGGTAAAGGTTGGCTGCATGGTACACAATCACAGCTAGAGTTCTTACCGGAGCGTCACACCGACTTTATCTTTGCGGTATTAGGCGAAGAGTTGGGATTCCTAGGCGTTCTAGTACTGCTGATGCTCTATCTGAGCGTGATTATCCGCGGTATAGTAATTGCCGCTAGTGCGCAGAATACTTTTGGCCGAGTGATGGCGGGAGGTTTTATGCTTATTTTTTTCGTTTATGTTTTTGTTAATATTGGTATGGTAAGTGGTATCTTACCCGTTGTTGGTGTGCCGCTACCGCTCGTTAGCTATGGTGGATCGTCTCTGATTGTGTTAATGATAGGTTTTGGTATAGTAATGTCGATACATACTCATCGAAAAATGTTGTCAAAAAGTTTATAAAATCAAAATGAGTACAAATCTCAAAGAGAGACAGGATAGCCAATCCTGCGTCATCATAAATCCCGAGCCCGAGATAACGACACAGACTGATTACGTAATTATTCGACAACTTGGCCTACAACCCTATGAACTAGTTTCACTCGCTATGCATAGTTTTACTGAGCAGCGCCGAGCGAAAACTAGGGATGAAATATGGCTGGTGCAGCATCAACCTGTTTTTACTCAGGGGCAGGCTGGTAAATCAGAACACTTACTGATGCCCGGAGATATTCCAGTAGTTCAAAGCGATCGTGGTGGACAGGTAACCTATCATGGTCCAGGTCAACAATTAATGTATGTCATGCTCAATTTGCGCCGGCGTCAGCTCAACGTACGCAATCTAGTCACGCTACTAGAGGAAACGGTGATCGCTACCCTTTCCCGCTTCGCCATTACTGCTGATACTCGTACCAACGCACCCGGGGTATACGTAGGAGACGATAAAATTTGTTCTATCGGTTTGCGCATTATAAAAGGCTGTTCTTTGCACGGCCTAGCGCTAAACATAACTATGGATTTAGCACCGTTTTTATGTATTAATCCCTGTGGTGAAGCAAGCTTGCGTATGACTCAAGTTAGTGAGCTGTCACCAGTTACACCCGTAATAGAAGACATAGTTACGGTATTGTTAGAAGCGTTCCTGTCGCGACTTGGAGCAACAATAGGAGTTCCTAAAACCTGGAGTCCTATTGATTACCTAGCTTAAATTATAATCGATACAAGCTGTTTGGCCCTTTTTATTTTAAAAGGATATTTTTTTGTTCGGGACTTACATGTTGATGAATAACAAGAACAAAATTAAGATAGAATACGGTATAAAATATCTTGATACAGAGCAAATTACGTTAAAAGCTGTGAAAACTAAAACTATAAGAAGTGAAGCAATATTACGTAAACCTTCATGGATGAGGATTAAACTACCAGCAAATTACGACCGTATTCAGATAATCAAGACCGCAATGCACAAAAATAGCTTACACTCTATATGTGAAGCAGGATCTTGCCCCAATATTGCTGAATGTTTCAATAACGGTACTGCTACTTTTATGATTCTAGGTACTATCTGTACCCGCCGTTGCCCTTTTTGTAACGTAGCGCATGGTCGACCATTCACTCCAGACATCAATGAACCAGAAAAACTCGCGGAAACCATTACCCAGATGAGATTGCGCTATGTAGTAGTTACTTCGGTAAACCGCGATGATCTACAAGACGGTGGTGCGAAACATTTTGTAGATTGTATCCGTGCTATTCGCGCAAAGAACTCTACTACTCGCATTGAAATACTGGTACCAGACTTCCGTGGTCGCATGAAACAGGCACTTGAAATAATTAATACCGCGCCACCTGATGTGTTTAACCATAATATAGAAAACGTACCACGTCTTTACCAGCAGGTTCGACCGGGTGCGAACTATCAGCGGTCGTTAAAGTTGCTTGAACAATTCAAAGAAGATAATCCATCTTTACCAACTAAATCTGGTCTGATGGTAGGCTTGGGCGAAACTAAAGAAGAAATAATGGACGTCATCCGTGATTTACGCCTACACGGTGTTACTATGCTAACGCTTGGTCAATATTTGCAGCCTAGCAGTCATCATTTACCGGTCAAACGCTATGTAAGTCCGCAAGAATTTGATGAAATCAAAGCAGAATCACTGGCTATGGGTTTTACCTATGCTGCTTGCGGTCCTTTTGTGCGCTCTTCCTACCATGCTGATTTACAGGACAAAGGCATTGAAGTGAAATAACATATGAGACGAAATCAATATGGCGCTTTTTACTATGTTATAAAATGGCAATGCTGGGGAACTAAGTCTGTTGAAAATAACAATAGACATAACTTATACACTAATGTTATTATATTATTGATTTTACCATCACTCACTATTGTGCTATTCAAAATATCATCAATGACCGCACTATCGCTCAGCTCATATTAAGTTCAAAATATGGTGTCTTATCATCTTTCATTATAACCTATGGTGCAGCATGTCTTCGGTATCACAAGCTCGGAGCTTGGGTAAGTATTTTCTTTTCATGGATAATATGCTGGTAGTAATGGGCTTTTATATCGTCTTTCCGCTTATCTCTATTCGTTTCGTCGATCAACTGGGTTGGGCCGCGCTACTAGTCGGCATTGCTCTTGGACTGCGCCAATTTATTCAACAAGGTTTAGGAATTTTCGGCGGTGCTTTCGCTGATAAACTGGGAGCAAAACCAATGATTATAACCGGAATGCTGATGCGTGCTCTAGGTTTTGTGTTCATGGGTATCGCCGATGAACCGTGGCTGCTCTGGCTGTCCTGCACCCTATCCGCGTTAGGTGGTACGTTATTTGACCCTCCCCGTACGGCACTCGTTATTAAACTTACTCGACCATGGGAGCGTGGTCGTTTTTATTCACTATTAATGATACAGGACAGCACTTGTGCGATGGTTGGTGCACTGCTAGGGAGCTGGCTATTACAATATAATTTTGAACTAGTTTGTTTAGCTGGTGCTGTGCTGTTTGTGTTCGCAGCTATTTTTAACGCCTGGTTACTACCAGCTTACCGCATCTCTATGGTACAGACCTCTATGCTAGAAGGAATGCGACGGGTACTGTATGACCAGCGTTTTGTAACCTATGTTTTAACATTGACCGGTTATTATGTCTTATCAGTGCAGGTGATGTTGATGCTGCCTATACGGGTAAATGAGGTTGCTGGTCAGCCCGCTGCGGTAAGATGGACATATGCTCTCGAAGCTGCCTTATCGTTATCGCTATTGTACCCAATTGCTCGATGGAGCGAAAAACGCTTTCGTTTAGAAACAAGATTTATGGTAGGCCTCACGATAATGTTACTGAGTCTATTTCCTATCGGGATGATTCATAATTTACAAGTGTTATTTTTCCTAATCGGTATATTTTATACTGGTTCGATTATCGCCGAACCAGCACGCGAAACTTTAGGCGCATCACTAGCAGATCATCGCGCACGTGGTAGCTACATGGGCTTCAGCCGTATCGGCCTAGCTTTCGGGGGAGCAATTGGCTATAGCGGGGGCGGCTGGCTTTATGATATAGGCAACCAGCTAGATATACCGCAGTTACCTTGGTTTATGCTAGGACTCATAGGTCTAATTACCCTGCTGGGCTTCTATTGCCAATTTCAGCCCAGCAGCGCTCCATCTGATGTTTAATTTAATAGTAGGGGCAAGGACAGAATATAATGAATGGTCTAACAAAATCATTTTGTTGCAGCCTTGCAAAAATAGCGCTAGTAAGGCACTAGTAACGTCTCTTCTAGCCAGAGAGTTACCAAAGTACTATGCAATTAAATATACCGACTTATCTGACTTTGTTCCGTATTGTCATAATACCGTTCTTTGTCCTAACCTTCTATTTACCCTTTCAGTGGGGGCCGCTTGCAAGTGCGTTAATTTTCGTTCTTGCGGCGGTTACTGACTGGTTAGATGGTTTTTTAGCACGCTACTATAAACAAACTACCCGCTTTGGTGCATGTCTTGATCTAGTTGCAGATAAGGTTATGGTAGCTGTTGCGCTAGTACTAGTAGCAGAACATTTTCATACCTGGTGGATAACGTTACCAGCCGCTACTATAATTGCACGCGAAATTTTTATCTCTGCGTTACGAGAATGGATGGCAAAAGTAGGTAAATGTCGTAACGTTGTCGTTACTTGGATTAGCAAAGTCAAAACAACTACACAAATGCTAGCATTAGTAGCACTACTATGGCGCTCTCAAGAGCTAGTTACGTTGATAGGCATTGTTGCTTTGTATATCGCAACAATGTTGACCTTATGGTCAATGTTTCAGTATTTATACGTTGTATGGCGCGCTATGGTACGAAAAAAACGTCAATTATCTTGACTGCTATTTTAAACTTAGTATAATTAGGTTATTAGGTAGAAAGCCGCAATTTAGCTGCGGGAATAGCTCAGTGGTAGAGCACAACCTTGCCAAGGTTGGGGTCGCGAGTTCAAACCTCGTTTCCCGCTCCAAAGTAAAATTAATAAATTTCCTTATAAAAGTTATTTATGCGGAATATTATATTTTAGTAAAATCATTTATTCTCCCAATCGTTGTGAATTATTTCAGGTAACAGATCTCCTACCAGAAAAAAAATTATTTATATACGGCGCGTTGGCAGAGTGGTTATGCAGCGGATTGCAAATCCGCCAACCTCGGTTCGATTCCGGAACGCGCCTTAAGTTTTCCAATGCCCGGGTGGTGAAATTGGTAGACACAAGGGATTTAAAATTCCTCGGCTTTTAGCTATACGAGTTCGAGTCTCGTCCCGGGTACCAGATAATAATCATCAAAGATATTTGATAATCTCAATCTAGATTACTCCCATCTACTGATACTGATTTCTATTTCATATTATAAAACTGGTGCGAGATGAAGACAATTGTCTATGTTTCCTGTCCTGAAAGTAAACAAATTCATGTGTTACAGATGGATAACAGGGGTATACTAACGCGACTACAGGTGGTCAATACGCCGGGAATAGGGCAGCCAATGACCATCAATCCCGCTAAAACACATCTGTATCTTGGTGTACGTCCTGTTTGTAGCGTAGTTAGCTACCGCATTGATATTAATCATGGTTTACTCAGTGAAGTAGGCCGAGCGTCACTATCTAGCAGCCCAACCCATTTAACCACTGATTTATTAGGCCGTACCTTGTACTGTGCTTCTTATAACGGTAGCTGTTTAAGCGTCAGCCCAATCAATGAACAAGGTATTGTGGGCGCGCCGATGCAAATTATCGATCAGTTAATAAATTGTCATTCATCTAATGTGGATACTAATAATCTAGTCGTATGGGTTCCTTGTCTAAAAGAAGACCGTATCCGTCTATTCCATAGAGCTAAAGCAGGTACCTTAATACCCTATGAACCAAAAGCAGTGCAGTGTATGATCGGTGCTGGTCCGCGCCATATGGCATTTCATTATGCTGGTGGATATGCTTATACTATCAACGAACTGGATAGTACCGTTACGATATGCACAACCCATAATCCGTGTATAATACAAACTATAGATATTATGCCAGCTTATTTAGACGATTCTAGATGGGCAGCAGACATTCATATAACCCCTGATGGCCGATGGTTATATTGTAGTGATCGTAGTGCAAGTATCATCGTCTGTTGTAGTGTATCAGAGAATGGCAGGGTATTACATCTAATGAGACATCAGACCACTGAAATCCAGCCAAGAGGATTCAATATCGATACTACAGGGCGCTATTTAATTGTCAGCGGCCAGAAATCCAATTCTGTTACGGTGTATGGTATAGATAAACAAAACGGCGTCCTAAATCAATTGTCCCGTTACGCTGTCGGTCAAGGTCCCATCTGCGTAGTAATTATTAACTTGTAGTATAGAAGTCATCTTCATTAATGCTTCTGATATAATCTATTCTTTTACTGTTGAATAATTTCTTATGCTAAAAAATGAGTTTTATAATCTAGAGCACTAGCTATGGCGTAAATTAAATGCTGCATCGCTTCTACATTAATAATATATGGCGGCATGAGATAAATATACCTGCCAAATGGTCTAATCCAAACTCCTTGATCAACAAACCAGCTCTGTAGCGTAGACAACGCTATTGGCAATTTAGTTTCTACGACACCAATAGCCCCTAATACTCGCACATCTCGGACTTGCGGGTGACTTAATAAAGGTAGTAAACCAGCACGTAGTTGCGCAGTAATAGCCGCAACACGCGGGCGCCAGCTTTCGTCTTCTAGTAATGAAAGACTGGCATTGGCGGCAGCACAGGCAAGCGGGTTACCCATGAAAGTTGGACCATGCATAAAGCAGCCTGCATCACTATTACTAATAGTTTCTGCGACATGACGGCGCGTTAATGTGGCGGATAGTGTCATTACGCCACCGGTTAGCGCTTTACCTACGCAGAGAATATCCGGTGAGATACCGGCGTGATCACAGGCAAACCATTCACCGGTACGACCGAAGCCGGTAGCTATTTCATCAGCAATCAGTAGTAACCCATATTGATCGCATAACTCGCGTACGAGCCTCAAGTAGTACGGATGGTAAAAGTGCATGCCGCCTACGCCCTGCATAATAGGTTCCAGAATAACAGCAGTCAGAGACGTATGATGAGTAGCAAGAGTGGTACTAAGGTTCAGATCGTCGCCAGCGCGCCAGGTATCTCCAAAACGTCGTTGTGGTGAATCTACAAACAAGTGTGTCGGTAGATAGTTTTGATACAATCTATGCATAGAGTTGTCGGGATCGCATACAGACATCGCGCCAAAAGTATCACCGTGATAACCTTGGCGTAAAGCTAGAAACTTACCACGCGGCTTTCCGCTAGCCTGCCAATATTGTATAGCCATTTTCATAGCAACTTCTACCGCTACAGATCCGGAATCAGCTAAAAAAACACACTCTAGGCCAGAAGGTGCCAACGCTACAAGACGTTGGCATAACTCTACCGCTGGATAGTGGGTAATGCCGCCAAACATAACGTGTGACATACGGCTTATTTGATCGTTCATTGCTTGGTTAATGACCGGATGGTTATAACCATGAATGGCTGCCCACCAGGAAGACATTCCGTCTACCAACCTACGTCCATCGCTCAGGGTGAGTTCACAGCCGGCAGCTGATAGAACGGGATAGCTAGGTAATGGATGGGTCATTGAAGTATAGGGATGCCAGATATGACGGCGATCAAAAGCAAGGTAGTCTTGGTGCATCTGTG